>CAZCVW010000319.1:0-4155 GCA_964502185.1 uncultured Burkholderiales bacterium | reverse complement strand
CCGACGGCGACGCGCCCGGCGCCGACGACGACGCGCCCGGCGCCGACGACGACGCGCCCCAAGCCGACCACGACCACCCGGAGCGAGACGACCGAGACGACCCGCCGGCGGGAGACGACGACCACCACCCGCAAGCGGGAGACCACCGCCACGACCCGCAAGCGGTCGTCCACGGAGACCACCCGCAAGCCGGCCACGACGACGACCACCGGCCGGCGGTCGGTGGTGACGTTCCCCATCGCGGACCCGAACTCGCCGACCACGGCGCCGCCCCGGACGCCCAACGGCGGGGGCTCGCCGATCCCGGCGCCCGCCCCCGGCCCCAATGCCCTGCGGTCCGTCCCGGTGGGGCCGACCATCGACGATGCCGGCCCCGGTACCCCGTCAGGCGGCGGCGACCGGGTCCGGCGCCAGGCCGGTGTCTCGGGACCGGATGGAGCAGAGGAGCCGGCCGTCGAGGGCGCCGGCGCGCCGCCGGCCGTGCAGCTGTCCGCCGTGCCCTTCCCGGCGGAGCTCACCCCGACCAACGACGTGGCCAGGCCCGCGCCGGTGTCGGACGTGGCCGCCAGCGCCCTGATCGAGGAAGAAGGAGCTCCCGGCGGCTGGAAGGTGGCGGTGGGCGGGCTGGCCGCCGTGCTGCTCCTGGCCGGCGGGGCCTACCTCGTGTGGAAGAACCACCCGAGCCGCTACCTGCCTGCCTAGGGGCGGCCGCTCAACCGGCAGCCCGCTTGTGGACGCTGGGCGGGAACATCTTGGCTTCGACCAATGCCGCCGACCATGCTTCGAGCTGGCCGACCGTCGGGTCGAGGTCGCCCCCGATGGCGTCCACGATCGGCTGCTGGGCGGCGTCGGTGCGATCCTCGATCTCGTTGCGGAGCCGCCGGCCCTCGTCGGAGAGCTTGTCGCCGTCGAGGAGGCCCCGGGCCCGGAGGCGATCGGCGGCCTGGTTGAGCGCCTCCTCCGACCAGGCCCGGCTCGCCGAGTAGGTGAAGAGAGGCATCCCCAGCCACAGCTCGGTGAGCAGGTTGATCTCGACCGGGCCGATGCCGGCCGACACGAAGGCGGCCGTGTGGGAGTCGCCCCGGTGCTCCCGGATGATGTCGCAGGCCCGCCACAGTTGCCCCAACGGGTCGGTCGGCCAGGGCTGCGAGGCGAGACCGGCGAACAGCGGCCGACCGGTGCCGTCGGCCGCCTCGATACCGCGGCGCAGCACCGATACGACGCCACCCACCTCGATCCCGCCCAGCACGCTGCGCAGACTCTCGATCGTGGCCTGGTCGCGTGTCATGACCAGGTCGGCCCGGGCGACCTTCGCCCGGGCGTCCTCGTAGAGGGTGGTGATCAGCCCGCCCTCGAAGCAGGCGAAGGCGGAGACCACCACGGCCGCCGCCGGTTCCCCCATCCCGGACGCCCGGCCCCAGACGTAGCCGCCCAGGAAGTCGAGACCGAGCACGGCCAGGCGGTCGTTGGTGACCGGGGACCACACGGCGTGCATGGCGAGAGGCTCGAAGGCGTCCCGGAGGCGGCGGGCGGGACCGCCGCGAACAACGATCTCCGGATCCGTGGAGCCTTCGGGTGACGGAGCGTAGAAGGCGTCGAGCGCTTCCTGGTAGTCCATGGTGGCTCCTTGTCGAGTCGGGGGGCGGTCAGGCGGGGAGGGCGCCGCGGGTGCGGAGGATCGTCTTCGCCTGCTCGGCGTGCGCCTCCAGGTGGCCGATGATGAGCGGGGTGAACTCGGCGCAGGTGAGCGTGCCGAAGGGCGGCACCTCGATGCCTTTGGCCAGCACCGCCGGGTCGGCCGCCGGGAGGCAGTGCTCGAGGGCCACCCGCAAACTGGCGATGCGGTCGGCCGCCTCGGCCGCCGACGGAGGCGGCGCCCCGAGCGCGTCGTGGCCCAGTTCCTCGCGGAACATGAACATGCCGTCGGGCGGGCAGTGGCGCAGCCGCTCGAGGTCGGCGATCCACAGCAGGCCGCTCAGTTGCATATGGGAGACGACCTGGGCGACAGTCCAGCCCCCTTCGGGTTCCGCCCGGTGGAGGTCGGCGTCGCCGATGCGGCGCAGTACCTGCTCGAGATCTAACAGGGCCTCGCTGGCCGACTTCGCCGCGCTGGTCAGGACTTCACTGGACATGACGCCTTCTCCTTCAGTCACGGTCTCGGTGGTGGTGGGACGGGATGGGGGCGGATGACCAGCGAGACGGCGTTCCCTCCCCGGGCGTGACGCTACCTGCGGGGGGCGCGGCCCGTTCGCTTGAGCTGCTCCAGATTGGACAGGGCCTCCTCGCCGGCGGCGACGTTGCGGCCCACGTCGGCGGCGAAGTCGGTCGCTCCGGCCACGGCCCGCCGGACCGCCCGCACGTCGCTCACCAGGCGGCGCAAGGCCAGCTCGGTCTCGTCGAGCTTCGCCACCAGGCGGGCCAGGGCCACGCTCACGCCCACGAGGGCGACGGCGGCGAGGAGGACGGGTAGTTCCATGGCAGGCGGTGTCGTCAGGCCAGGTGCCGGCCGAACCAGCGGAGGACGTCCTGGTAGGCCTCCTTGGCCGCGGCTTCGTTGTAGCGCGGGCCGGTGTCGTTGAAGAAGGCGTGGCCGACACCGGGGAACGTCTTGATCTCGTGGTTGAGCCCGGCCGCCCCAAGGGCGGCGGTGGCCGCGTCCCGACTGCCGTTGACCCCGGTGTCCATTTCCCCGTAGACGGCCAGCACCGCCGCCTTGGTCTTGGAGAAGTCGTGGGGGTCGGGCAGCGGGCCGTAGAAGGGGATGGCGGCGGCGATGCGGTCCTCACCGGCGGCCAGGACCGACCACGTCATGCCGCCGCCGAAGCAGAAGCCCATGACGCCCACCTTGGCGTCGGGGTGACGGCGGAGCAGCTCGGTGACGCCCTCCAGGGCGTCGGCCACCAGGCGTTCCCGGGGGGCGGCGCTGAGGGCGGCCTGGGCGGCGCCCTCGTCGATCGGGGTGCCGCCGTCGCGGGAGAGCAGGTCGATGGCCAGGGCGTTGTAGCCGTCGGCCGCCAAGCGCTTCGGGAAACCCTGGAAGTGGGCGGTCAGCCCGCGGTTCTCGTGGATCACGAGCACGCTGCCCTTGGCCGGGCTGCCATTGGCCGGGGTCGCAGCGGCGAAGACGCCCTTCAAGGCGCCGTCCGATCCGAAGGTCTCGGTCACGCCGGCCGGGGCGGCGCCCGGCTCCGGCCTCGACAAGGTGGAGGGCGTGGTGGCGCTCGTGTCCGGCCCGGTCGCGTCCTCGTCGTCGTCGGAACAGGCGGCCAGTAGCCCCGCCGCGGCGGTGGCCGACAGTCCGATCAGGGCCAGGCGGCGCAACGCCTCCCGCCGGGTCATGAGCCCGGCGACGGCGTCGTGGGCGATCTCTTCGGCGATGTACTCCTCGAAGGCCATGGGGGCCGAAGTTACAAGTAACTTGCGCCCATGGCACGTGCGGAGTCGATCGTTCTGCTCAACACCGGGCACGGCAAGGGCAAGTCCTCAGCGGCGTTCGGGGTGATGGGCCGGGGGTGGGCCCGGGGCTGGCGGGTCGGGGTCGTCCAGTTCATCAAGGGCGGCAAGTGGAAGACCGGCGAGCGCAAGCTGGCCGACCATCTCGGCATCGAATGGCTCACGCTCGGCGACGGCTTCACCTGGGAGTCGACCGACCTCGACGAGACGGCGGCCAAGGGCCGCCACGCCTGGGAAGTCGCCGCCGCCAAGCTGGCCGGCGGCGACTACGACCTGCTGATCCTCGACGAGCTGACCTACGCGGTGAAGTACGGCTGGGTGCCGGTGGAGGAGGTGGTGGCCGGGATCACCGGCCGGTCACCCAAGACCAACGTGGTCATCACCGGGCGCGACGCCCCCGAGGAACTGATCGCGGTGGCCGACACGGTCACGGAGATGCGCAAGGTCAAGCACGTTTACGACACCGGCATCAAGGCGCTCAAGGGAATTGAGTACTAGGGAGGCGGCCGGCTGATGGGGGAGCGTGGCGGCCGGGCCCCGCGGTGCGCGGCAAGGCCTCACGGGCCATGATGGAGAGAATGACAACCCACCGCGGGCGCGGCGCCGGTGTGCTGCTGGCTCTCAGCCTGGCCGGGCTCGTGCTCCCTGCGGGCGGGCCGGCGGCCGGCGCCCCGTGGGGCTTCTTCGGGGGCGACGCGGGGC
>CAZCVW010000318.1:0-4160 GCA_964502185.1 uncultured Burkholderiales bacterium | reverse complement strand
CCCACCGGTGGACGAAGCTGATGCAGTACTCGTCGATCAAGTTCGACTGAGGGCAAATTCAACTAGGCCCGAACCGCCCGCCGGCCACATGGTGGCAGGAACGGGACAAAGCCGGAGCGAATTCCTGGGTACCGCGAAGCGCCGCAAGGCTCGCAGTACCGCCCTATGCGCCCAATCAGGACGTAGCTCATGGAATTTGCTCCCGTCGAGGTGTCCGTTCCCGGCTCACCCATGCGTGTCTTTCCCCCGGCCGCCATGGATGAGCTGACCGAGCACGCCCGAACCCTTCTGGAGGCGAACGGCGGCTGGACCTTCGGGGTCGAGGTGCCGTGGGCCTACGCCCGGCCGGACGGGCTCGAGATGCCCGCCCAGGGCTGGAAGCTGCACATCTCCGCCACCGAGGCCTCCGCCCCCGAGGTCCTCGACGCCGTGGTCCCCGTCCTTATCGCCGAGGGTGCGGCCTTCAAGTTCGCGGCCACCAAGGCGCTGGTCCGGATTCTCAACTCCTCTACCGCCGCCCGGGCCTCGGGCGGCAAGTTCCTCACGATCTACCCGGCCGACGACGAGCAGGCCGTCCGGGTGGCCGAAGCCTGCCACCAGGCCACCGCCGGTCTCACCGGACCGGTCATCCTCTCCGACCGCCCCTACCGGCCGGGCAGCCTGGTCCACTACCGCTACGGCGGATTCTCCGACCAGCACGCCATCGACGCCGACGGCATGGTCGTCCACCTCATCCGCACGCCCGACGGCCAGAACGTCCCCGACGAACGGAAGGCCGCCTACCAGGCGCCGGCTTGGGCCGCCGACCCCTTCCAGCCGCCTGTCCCGGCGACCGAACTGCCCCAGGCACCAGCGCCCCAGTCCAGCCCGGTACTGCTCAACGGCCGGTACCTCGTCCGGGCGGCGCTGCGCCACGCCAACAAGGGCGGCACCTACCTGGCCGAGGACATCGCCAACGGCGTCCATGTGGTGATCAAAGAGGGACGGCCCCATGTCGGCGGCTCCGTCGAGTCGGGCGGCGACGCCCGCGACCGGGTCCGCCACGAAGCCCGGATGCTGGAAATGGCGAGCCCCATCGGCCTCACGCCGGCCCTGGTCGAGGTCTTCGAGCAGGGCGGCCACGTGTTCCTGGTGGAGGAGCACATTCCCGCCTCGACCCTCCGCGAGATGGTGGCCGACCGCACCGACCCGCCCGAGCCGGGACTGCCGCCCCTCGAGGTCGCCGTCCTCGCCGCTCTCCTCGCCCAGACCATGGCGTCCTTCCACGCGGCGGGGATCGTCCTGCGCGACTTCAACCCCAACAACGTGCTGACCGGCAACGACCACGAACTCGTGCTGGTGGACCTCGAGCTCGCCCACCCCCTCGGCGAGGACCCGGGCGCACCCGCCGGGACACCCGGTTACGCCTCGCCCGAGCAGCTCCGGGGCCAGCCCACCGGCCTGACCGACGACTACTGGAGCCTGGGCGCCACCATCGCCTACGTCGCCACCGGAGCCGACCCCTACCTGCCGGCCGACGTCACCCAGACCTGGAGCGACCCGGCCCGGCTCGAGTGCTGGGTGGCCAGCCACCTGGCCGACGGGCAGATGGAGCCCTCAGTGGCGGCCGCCATCCTCGGCTGCATGGCGGCCCGGCCCGAAGAGCGCCTGGCGCCCAAGGACGTGCTCGCTATCCTTCGGGGCAAGCGGCGCCCTCCCGTCCGGCGGGCCCGGCCCGCGGCGGGCACCACCACCCGGCCGGACCCGGCCATGGTCGCCACCGGCGCCGTGGAATGGCTGCTGCGCAGTATCGGGACGGGCACCTCGGGCCATCTGTGGCCGGCCGGCCCCACCGGGCTCCCGCTCGATCCGGCCAACGTCCAGTCGGGCGCCAGCGGCGTCGGCCTGTTCCTGGCCCAGGCGGCGCCTGTACTCCGCGAGGTTGACGGGATGGGCGGGGTTAACGGGATGGGCAGGCGGATCGACACCGCCCTGGCCGCCGCCGCCGCCTGGGTCTCCGACCGCATCGCCCGGGGACCCCAGCGCCCACCGGGCCTCTACTTCGGCACCGCCGGCGTCGCCTGGTTCCTGACCGAGGCGGCCACTGTCCTCGACCGCCCCGAGATAGCCCGCCGGGCCAACGAGCTCGCCCTCAGCCTCCCCGTACGGGTTCCCAACCCCGACCTCTCGCACGGCACCGCCGGCGTGGGCCTCGGCCAGCTGCACCAGTGGCGGCGGACCGGCGACGACCGGTTCCTGGCCCGGGCCATGCTCTCCGCCGAGCACATCGTCCAGACCGCCCGCCGGGCCGCCGGCGAACCCATCACCTGGACAGTGCCCGAGTCCGCCCCGACCCGGCTGGCGGGCACCACCACCTACGGCTTCGCCCACGGCACGGCCGGCATCGCCACCTTCCTGCTCTACGCGGGGGCCGCCACCGGCGAGGCCGCCTTCACCGAACTCGGTGCCGCCGCCCTGGCCAGCCTCCTGCCCCACGCCGTCGAGGTCGACACCGCCGCCTACTGGCCCGTCGGCCCGGACAACGACGAGCTGTGGCCGCACTGGTGCAACGGTTCGTCGGGCATCGGCACGGCCATGCTGCGGGCCCACCTGGCCACCGGCGAGGACGTCTTCCGCCGCGCCGCCGAGGCCGCCGCCCGGGCCGGGTTCCGGGAGCGTTGGCGCCACGGCCCTGTCCAGTGCCACGGGCTGGCCGGCGACTCCGAACTGGTGCTCGACCTGGCCACCCTCGGCGGCGACGCCGACAGCCGGGACCGCCACCGCGCCCGGGCCGCCGACCAGGCCGACGCCCTGTGGCTGATGCGGCGCCACGACGCAAGGGGACGGGGTCGCCCCGACGAGCCCGCGAGCCCCGATAAAACTGGCCCCGATAAAATCGGCACTGCCGTCTTCGCCGACGACACCGGGACGGGCGTGAGCGCCGGCTTCGGGACGGGCCTGGCCGGCATCGGCTCCTTCTTCCTGCGCCTCAGTACCGCCCTGCAGGGTGGGTACAGCCCCCGTCCGCTGCTGCTCGACGAGTTGCTCAGCGCCCGTGGTTAGCCCGCTGCAGGCCCTGCCCGACCTGGCCACCGCGCTGGCCGCGCTCCCCGTGCGGCGCGACTTCGCCTTCTCCGCCGACCTGCGGCGTGTCGCCTGGGTCGTGGACGACATGATCGAGTGGCTCGACGACGACTCGGGGCTCCACCACTTCGACCCTGGCTTCGCCCTCCCGGCCGGGACCTCCATCGAGCTCCTCGACGGTGGCCGGCTCGGAATCTGCCGTCCGACCGACGCCGGGGTGGAACTCGTCGTGGTGGACACGACCCCCGGTCCGGAGCGGGACGGGCCGCCCGTGGACCAGATCGCCTCTCTGGTCACGCCCCGCACCTGCCTGCTGCCGCGCCCGCCCGGGGCCGCCTGGCAGCTCCTCGCCGTCCACGACTTCGACGGCAACACCGTCCTTCTGCGGATCGACTGGGACGAGGCCACCTTCACCGAAGCAGGCCGCCTGCCCGGCGGTGTCGACGGGGGCGTATGGCTGGAACCGCCGACGCGCCTCGCCCTCAACGTGATCGGCGCGTCCGGCCGGTCCAGCGCCTACAGGGTCGACCTCGAGTCCGGGCAGTTCAGCCCGCTCTTCGAGGCATCCCCCGACAGCGACGACCGGGTGGCGCTCTACGACCCCGCCACCCGCTGCCTCGTCGTGACCAGCGACGTCTACGCCTACCCGGCGGTGGGAGTCGCCCGCCTCGGCGAACCCGGTGCCGGCGTGCAGTTCCTGGCGCCGATCCCAAGCGGCGACGAGGCCGGCGCGCCCTTTGCCATCGTCACCCACCAGGGGCGCCCGTCGGTCCTCCTCCGCCACGAGGACGGCGTGTACGCCCGCCTGCGCCTCGCCGACCTCGAAACCCTGGAGATCTCCGCTCCCCTCCCCGTCCCCGACGGCGAGGTGGGCTTCCCGGTCGTCAGCGACGGGGTCATCGTCCGCTTCCCCTTCTCGGCGCCCGACATCCCACGGCGCCCCGCCCGGCTGCATCTCGGGGACGGCACGTTCTCCCTCGACCCCGCCGTGGACGACGGGCTCGAGGCCGAGGATCTGCCCCCGGCCCACGCCGTGACCTTCCCGGGGCCGACCGCCCGTGGTCCTCGGCGGGCGATGCCGGCGCTGTTCTATCCGG
>CAZCVW010000317.1:0-4187 GCA_964502185.1 uncultured Burkholderiales bacterium | reverse complement strand
GAGGGGATCAAGGCGGCCGTCACCATCCCGGTGATGGCGAAGTGCCGCATCGGCCACTTCGTGGAAGCCCAGGTGCTCGAGTCGCTCGGCGTCGACTACGTCGACGAGTCCGAGGTCCTGACCCCGGCCGACGAGGAGCACCACGTTGACAAGTGGGCCTTCACGGTCCCCTTCGTGTGCGGGGCGACCAACCTCGGCGAGGCGCTGCGGCGGATCTCCGAGGGTGCGGCCATGATCCGCTCGAAGGGCGAGGCGGGGACGGGAAACATCGTCGAGGCCGTCCGCCACCTCCGCTCCATCTTCGGTGACATCCGCCAGATCACCGTGGCCGATCCGGCTGAGCGCTACGCCTGGGCCAAGCGCCTGCAGGCCCCCATCGACCTCGTCGCCGAGGTGGCCGAGAAGGGCGAGCTGCCCGTTCCGCTCTTCTGCGCCGGGGGCATCGCCACGCCGGCCGACGCCGCCTTGGCCATGCAGCTGGGGGCGCAAGCCGTGTTCGTGGGCAGCGGCATCTTCAAGTCGGATGACCCGGCTCCCCGGGCCAAGGCCATCGTTGAGGCCACCACCCACTTCCGGGACCCGGCCATCATCGCCAAGGTGTCCCGGGGTCTGGCCGCTCCCATGCTGGGGCTGGAGATCTCGAAGCTCGACGTCAAGCTGGCCGAGCGGGGCTGGTAGCGATGCGGCGCGCGGTGCCTCCAGGTCATGGCCGGGTCAAGGGTCCCGTAAGTGAAGGTCGGTGTGCTTGCTCTCCAGGGAGGCTTCCGGCCTCACCTTGAGGCGCTGAGAGCGCTGGGGGCCGAGGCGTTCGAGGTTCGCCAGCCGTCCGAACTGGCGGTGGCCGACGCACTGGTCCTGCCCGGCGGCGAGTCCACGACCGTGAGCCGCCTGCTCGACACGTCCGGCCTGCGAGAGCTGCTCCAGGTGCGCATTGCCGAGGGGCTGCCCGTGCTGGGCACGTGTGCGGGGATGATCCTCCTGGCCTCCGAGGTGCTCGACGGCCGGCCGGACCAGGTCCCGCTCGGCGCCATCGACGTCACGGTCCGGCGCAACGCCCACGGCCGTCAGCGCGACTCCTTCGAGGCGCCGGTCGAGCTGGACGGCATGGCGGGTGGCCCGTTCCCCGGCGTGTTCATCCGGGCCCCGGCCATCACCCGCTGCGGCCCGGGGGTGAGCGTCGTCGCCCGTCTGCCCGGGGGTCGGGGGGCGCCCCCCGGAGACGCCGGCGAGGTCGTCGGGGCCCGCCAGGGCCGTGTCATGGTGTGCGCATTCCATCCAGAGTTGTCAGGTGACCTGCGGGTTCATCTGATGTTTCTAAGCGAGGTGCCGTGAGCGGACATTCGAAGTGGGCAACCACCAAGCACCAGAAGGCGGCGAAGGACAAGACCCGGGGCAAGCTGTTCGCCAAGCTGATCCGCCAGATCGAAGTGGCCGCCCGGGAAGGCGGGGGCGACGCCTCCGCCAACGCCACGCTCCGCAGCATGGTCGACAAGGCCCGGGACGCGTCGGTACCCCTCGACACGATCGAGCGGGCCGTCAAGCGGGGGACGGGCGAGCTCGAGGGCGTCAACTACGAGTCGGTGACCTACGAGGGCTACGCCCCCAACGGCGTGGCCGTCATCGCCGAGTGCCTGACCGACAACCGCAACCGCACCACCGCCGAGGTGAAGAACATCTTCACCAAGAGCGGCGGGTCGCTGGCCGAGCCCGGCGCGGTGGCTTGGCAGTTCCAGCGCAAGGGTGTGATGATCGTCGACAAGACCGCCGGGGTCGACGAGGACCAGTTGATGGAGGCTGCCCTCGAAGCCGGGGCGGAGGATGTCGCCGACCAGGGCGACACCTGGCAGGTGACGACCGCCCCCACCGACTTCAACTCGGTCAAGGCGGCACTCGAGGAAGCGGGTTTGGCGATGGCCGGCGCCGATCTCACCATGCTGCCCACGACGGCCGTGGCGCTCGAGACCGAAGGCGACGCCCGCAAGGTCCTCCGGGTGGTGGACGCCCTCGAAGACCACGACGACGTCCAGAACGTCTACGCCAACTTCGACATCCCCGACGAGATCATCGCGGTGGTGACTGCATGAACGGCGGGATTCCTGGCCCCAGCGATGCGGTGGCTGCGGTGGTGCTGGCCGCCGGGCGGGGTTCCCGCTTCGGCGAAGACCCCAAGCCCCTCGCCCGCCTGGGTCCGCGCACCATGCTCGGTCACGCCGTGGCCGCGCCCACCACCGCGGGCTTGAGGCCCATCGTGGTCGTGGTCGGCTACCGGGCGAACGACGTGGCGAAAGCGGCCGGGACCCTGGCCGAGGTCGTCGAGAACCCCGACTGGGAGGAGGGCATGTCGACGAGCCTGCGGGCCGCCCTGGGCACGCTCGTCCCGAACCCGGCGGTGTCCGCCGCGGTGGTGGCCCTCGCCGACCAGCCCCGAGTGGGTCCGCAGGCGTACGAGCGTCTGGTGGCGGCCCACCGGGACGGCGCCAGCCTGGCGGTCGCAACCTACGACGGCGAGCGCGGCCACCCCGTCCTGATCGGGCGCGGGCACTGGGCCGAGGCGATGAAGCTGACCGGCGACGAGGGGGCCCGGTCCTTGCTGGCCGCCTATCCCGTCGTCGAGGTGCCGTGCGACGGGACCGGTTCGTCCGCCGACATCGACACGCCCGCCGACCTGGAGACGCTGGGCCGCTAGAGCTAGAGGACAGGCCTCAGGCGGCGGTGGCGGCGGTGGCTTCCCAGATCGTTTCCACGGCGGCGAGCGGCACGAAGACGTCGAGGCCGCCGACGAGGAGCCAGAGCGTCTGCGACCCGGTGCGGGCCAGGGAGATGAGCTCGCAGCTGTCGATCCGGGAGCCGTCGGTCAGCGCGAGGCCGACCCGGTGGCCCTCGAGGGACCGGAACTGGAGGGTCGACTGCTGCACCATCACGGAGCCCCCTTCTCGTCCTTTCCCGAGTAACGGACCCGATCGTGAACGGTGACGCGTCGCTTACGAAAACGTGAGCGGTAGTTGGCTGACCGGTGTCTTTCGCTTGAGGTTTGCCCGATTTGTCGGTAACGCTCCTGGTCAGGCCGAAATCCGCCTCGCTGTCACACCCCCGGAGTAAGGTCGAACCCATGTTCGGAGCGGCGGTCCCTGGGGCTCGGGGTGTCCCCGTAGTGCTCGGGATCGACCCCGGCGTGTCCCGGTGTGGGTACGGCGCCGTCGTGGAAGAGGGCGGCGTCCTGCGGGCGCTGGCCTACGGGGTGATCCGCACCGCGCCGGAGGAACCGCTGCCGGAGCGGCTGGCTGCGCTGCAGACGGAGCTGGAGGCGCTGGTGGCCGAGATCCAGCCCGCTGGGGTGGCCGTCGAGCGGGTCTTCTTCCAGGTCAACGTCAGGACGGCCATGTCCGTCGGGCAGGCGAGCGGCCTGGCCCTGGTGGTGGCCGCCCGGGCCGGCGTGCCCGTGTGCCAGTACACCCCGAACGAGGTCAAGCAGGCGGTGGCCGGCTTCGGCGGTGCGGACAAGGCCCAGGTGCAGGCCATGGTGACGAAGCTCCTGCGGCTGGCAGAGACCCCGAAGCCGCCCGACGCCGCCGACGCCCTCGCCCTGGCCATCTGCCACCTCTCCGCCGGCCGGTACAAGACAGTCGCCGGCCTGGCCGCCGGTGGGGGCACCACCACCGCACCCGGGCTCGCCCGGGCCATTGCCCGAGCGACTGCCAAGGCCCAGATCGGTAATCCAGTCGGTAACCCAGGATGGGAGGCGCAGAAGTGATCGGATCGCTGCGGGGGACGGTGCTGGAGCGCACGACGTCCGGCGAGGTGCTGGTCGAGGTGGGCGGCGTCGGCTACCGGGTGGCGGTGCCGGCCGGGGCGCTCGCCGTTCTCGAGCCGGGTGAGCCGGCTTTCCTCTTCACCCATCTGGTCGTCCGGGAGGATGCCCTCGCCCTCTTCGGGTTCCCCGACCGGGACCAGCGCGACACCTTCGAAGCGCTCATGTCGGCCACGGGGGTCGGTCCGAAGCTGGCCCTGGCCATCCTCTCGGTCCACTCGCCCTCCGGGCTGCGCCGGGCCGTGGTGGAAGGCGACCTCGACGCCCTCACGCTCGTCTCCGGCGTCGGGAAGCGCACCGCCCAGCGGCTGATGATCGAGCTGGCCGCCAAGCTCGGCACCCCCCTGCCCGAACCGGGCGGCGAGGGGGGCGTGCCGCC
>CAZCVW010000316.1:0-4212 GCA_964502185.1 uncultured Burkholderiales bacterium | reverse complement strand
CATCCGCGTGCTGAACGGCACCGGGGCGAGCGGCCTGGCCGGGGACACCTCGGCGGCGCTGGCGGCCGTCGGATTCGCCCCCGCCGGGGCATCCGACGCGGATCGCTTCAACTACACCAGGACTTTGGTGCGCTACTCACCCCGTTCGCTGGCCAAGGCCCAGTTCCTGGCCCGCCACCTGAAGGGGGCGGGCAAGCTCGTGGCCGACACGGGGCTCGGCAACCTCGACATCGCCCTGGTGCTGGGATCCGACTTCATGGGCGTGGCCGACCGCCCGGCGCCGGCCAAGGCCGGTCAGGCTCCGGCCCCCACGACTTCGGCGCCGACCACCGCGCCCGCTACGGCGTCGACCGGTTCGACGGCCTCGACCGTCCCGCCCACCCCGAGCGGCGCCCCGGTGCAGCCCGCCTGCTGAGTCCAAATAGCGCTCTAGCCCTAGAATCTGCGGTCGTGCGCTTACTCGTGACCGGGGCCGCCGGGTTCATCGGCTCCAACTTCGTCCATTACTGGCGTGACGCCCATCCCGGGGACCTTGTCGTCGCCTTCGACCTGCTGACCTACGCCGGCAACCAGGCCAACCTGGCCGGCACCGAGGCCGACGTGCCCTTCGTCCGGGGCGACATCGGCGACCTCGACCTGGTCCGCAAGACCCTGTCGGCCCACGACATCGACGTCGTGGTCAACTTCGCCGCCGAGTCCCACAACAGCCTCGCGGTGCTCGATCCGGGTCGCTTCTTCCGGACCAACGCGCTCGGCACGCAGACGTTGTTGGAGGCCGCCCGGCGCGAAGGTGTCGCCCGCTTCCACCACATCTCCACCTGCGAGGTCTACGGCGACCTGGCCCTCGACGACCCCGGGGCCTTCACCGAGGAGTCGCCCTACCGGCCCCGCACGCCCTACAACGCCTCCAAGGCGGCGGCCGATCACGCGGCGCGGGCCTACTTCGAGACCTTCGAACTGCCGGTCACCATCACGAACTGCTCCAACAACTACGGGCCCTACCAGTTCCCGGAGAAGGTGATCCCGCTCTTCACCACCCGGGCGCTCGACGACCAGCCGCTGCCGCTGTACGCCTCCACGGCCAACCGGCGCGAATGGCTCCACGTCGTCGACCACTGCCGGGCCGTGGAGATGGTCCTCACCGACGGGCGGGTGGGGGAGACGTACAACGTGGGCAGCGGGGTCGAGGCCAGCATCGAGGAGATCGCCGACCTCGTACTGGCCGCCCTCGGCCGTCCCGCCAGCCTCAAGACGATCGTCCCCGACCGGCCCGGCCACGACCGGCGCTACCTGCTCGACTCGAGCAAGCTCCGCACCGAACTGGGCTGGGAGCCGACCGTCGAGTTCGAGGCGGGCATGGCCGAGACGGTGGCCTGGTACTCGGCCCAGCGCGACTGGTGGGAACCGCTCAAGGACCGGGCCCCCGTGGAGGAGACGGCCTGGGACGGGTCCGCGGTACCACCCTCCGGACCTCCGGCTGCGGGCTGACATGCGGATCCTGGTGACCGGGGCGGCCGGGCAGGTCGGCCGCGAGCTGCCCGCCGTGCTCGACGGGCACGAGGTCATCGCCCTGGCCCGGTCGGAGTTCGACCTGGCCGACCGTGACGCCGTCGAGCAGGTCATCGGTTCCGTCCTCCCGGAGGCGGTGATCAATTGCGCCGCCTACACCGACGTCGACGGGTGCGAGACCAACGTCGAACAGGCCATGGCGGTCAACGCCCTCGGCGTCCGCCACCTGGCCGTGGCCGCCTCCCGGGTCGGGGCCCACGTGGTCCACGTCTCCACCGACTACGTCTTCCCCGGCGACAAGGACGGGCCCTACGATGAGTGGGACACCCCGGCGCCGCGCTCCGTCTACGGCCGATCCAAGTTCGGCGGCGAGATCGAACTGGCCCGGCACGCGTCCTCCTGGACTCTGGTCCGCACCTCCTGGGTCTTCGGCCGTGGAGGGAAGGGACAGAGGGGCAAGAACTTCGTCGACACGATCCTCGGGCGGGCCCGCGACGGCCAGCCGCTCCGGGTGGTGGACGACCAGCGCGGCTGCCCCACGTACGCCCCCGACCTGGCCGCCACGCTCGCCCGCCTGGCGGTCGGGCGCCGGGCGGGTCTCTACCACGTGACCAACCAGGGGGCCTGTACCTGGTTCGACCTGGCCCGGGCGGCCGTGGAGGAGGCCGGTCTCGACCCCGAACTGGTGGCGCCCACGACGAGCGGCGAGTTCGTGCGGCCTGCCCCCCGGCCGGCCAACAGCGTCCTCGCCGACACCGCCCTGGTGGCGGCCGGGATCCCCCGTCTGCGACCCTGGCGAGAAGCCCTGGCGGAAAGGGTCGCAGCATGAGTGCGATCGGAGTCGTCGGCGCGGGGTACGTGGGGCTCACTACCGCCGCCTGCCTCGCGCACCTCGGTCACGACGTGGCCTGTGCCGACGTCGACATCGAGAAGCTGGCCCGACTGTCGCGGGGCGACGTGCCGATCTTGGAGGACGGGTTGCCGGCCCTGGTGGCCGAAGGGCTCCGCTCGGGGCGGCTGTCCTTCGTGCTCGGGGCGGCCGCCGCCGCCGAGCGGGCCGAGTTCGTGTTCCTGTGCGTTCCGACCCCGCAGGGGGCGGACGCGGCCGCCGACCTCTCCCACGTGGCTAGCGCCGTGGCCGACATCGCTCCCGGGCTGCGGCCGGGGTCGGTGGTGGTGGCCAAGTCCACGATGCCGCCCGGTTCGGCCCAGGCGGTGCGCCGCCTGCTGGAGGAAGCCGGCGTGCAGGCCCGGCATGTCGGCGTCGCCTCCAACCCCGAGTTCCTCCGAGAGGGGACGGCCGTTTTCGACTTCCTCCACCCTGATCGGATCGTGATCGGTTGTGACGAACCCGACGTGGGCGTCCGGGTCTCCGGTCTCTATCGCGGCGTGCAGGCGCCGGTGCTCGTCACGGACTGCGCCTCGGCCGAGATGATCAAGTACGCCTCCAACGCCTTCCTGGCCACCAAGGTGTCGTTCATCAACGCCATCGCCAACCTGTGCGAGGTACTCGACGCCGACGTGCGGGAGGTCTCCCTCGGCATGGGCTACGACCCTCGCATCGGGTTCGACTTCCTCCGCCCCGGACCGGGCTACGGGGGTTCCTGCCTGCCGAAGGACACCGCCGCGCTGATCCGGGCGGCCGAGACGGCCGGGTACGACTTCAGCCTGCTGCGCGGGGTCGTCGAGGTGAACGGGCAGCAGCACAACCGTATGGTCGAGAAGATCCAGCGGGCGACGGGTGGTCTCGAGGGAACCCGCGTGGCCGTGTGGGGGCTGACCTTCAAAGCCGGCACCGATGATCTGCGGGAATCCCCCGCCCTCGCCATCGTCGAGCGCCTCCTCCTGGAGGGTGCCCTGGTGGCGGCCTACGACCCGGCCGCCGGCTCCCGGGCGCCCGCCGCGCTGGCCGCCCGGGCCCCGGGGAGACAGCGGGAAATCGTGCTGACGGAAGCTCCGGTCCCGGTGACCGGAACAGGCGGTCGTGCCTCCGCCGGTCCTGACAGCCGCCCGGCGACCGGCGTGCCCCTTGACCGGCTCTTCATCGCCTCGGATCCCTACGAGGCGTGCCGGGGGGCGGGAGTCCTGGTCGTGCTCACCGAGTGGGACGAGTTTCGCTGGGTGGACTTCGACCAGGTGGCCGGGATCATGGACCGGGCGGTGGTGGTCGACACCCGGAACCTGCTCGACCCGGCCGGGCTGCGCCGCCGCGGCTTCCGATACGAGGGAGTGGGTCGGTAGGGTGCGGGCGCTGATCACCGGTGGGGCCGGGTTCCTCGGCTCCCACCTCGGCCGGACGCTGATCCGCGACGGGCACGAGGTGGTCGCCGTGGACGACCTGTCCACCGGCCGCCTGTCCAACGTCGCCGACCTCCTCTCCGAGCCCGGCTTCGAATTGCTCCAGCACGACGTGACTCTCCCGGTCCCGGTCTCGGGCCCGCTCGACGCCGTCCTCCATTTCGCCAGCGCGGCCAGCCCGCCCGACTACCTGGCCCGCCCGCTCGAGACGTTGGCCGTGGGCTCCACGGGAACCCGCCTCACCCTCGACCTGGCCCGGGAGCACGGCGCCCGGTATCTCCTCGCCTCCACCAGCGAGGTCTACGGCGACCCAGCCGTGCACCCTCAGCCCGAGACCTACTGGGGGAACGTCAACCCGGTGGGGCCCCGCTCCGTGTACGACGAGGCCAAGCGCTTCGCCGAGGC
>CAZCVW010000315.1:0-4221 GCA_964502185.1 uncultured Burkholderiales bacterium | reverse complement strand
CGGTTCTGCGGCCGGGACCGGGGGGCTCAGCGGGGCGGGCGGCGGGAGGGGCGCCGGAGCGGGTGGGGCCGCCGGCTGGAGCTTCATGAACTCCTCCGCCACGAAGAGAGTTCCGCCCGCTTCGGCCACGCCGACGCCGACGTATTGGAACTCCGGCCGGACGAGGTTCTCATAGTGGTGCGGCGACTTGACGAACGCCTGGTGCAAGGTGTCGACCGCTCCCCCCATGCCCACGTTCTCGCCGAGGTAGGCCCAGTCGACGGTGATACCGTCAGACAGCGTCGAGTGCCAGATCGTCCCGGCCGCGGCCACCGTGCTCGCCCACGCGGCCGCCTTCGCTTGGAGCTCGGGGTGCACCGCCAGACTGGGTAGCCCGAGACCGGACCGCAGTTCGTTGATCTTGGCGACGAACTGCTCCGCTTCGACGGTCCGATCCGGCGCCTGGTCATCCGCGGCCTCGGCTTGCGCCGGCACGAAGGTCAGGAGGACTCCGAGCGCAGCCGCGCCCACTGCCAGCTTCTTCTTCATCTGTCCCCCTCGGGTTCCGTTCCGGATCGAGTTCCACAAGGGGGAGGTGAATCGCTCCCGTTCGGCGGCTCGGCGGCCATTCCGCGGTGGCGGGGCAGGCCCGTGGCTTTGCGTCCCCGGGTTTCCCCGGGTTTGCCGTTTCGTGGTTGCTCGAGATGTCAGGCCAGGTTTCGGCGCGCGCCACGCCGTCACTGAAGGCGGAAACTCTGGTGCCGAATCCGGTTCGCAGGGTTTGACCCGGTCTGTCCGGTTTCCGGCCTTCGTCCACCCCGCAGACGGGCACGTTCCGCTCAAGACATCGCACGGGACCTCCGATACCGCGTTCGACAGCGAAAACGGCAAACCCGTCGCGAGGCGGGGACGCAAAGCCACGGGACCCAAGCGGTCAGCCGGGCTACCGAACGACAGGAGCAGTTCATCATGGCGACTCACGCCTCTCCGCGCGCTCGACGTGACGCAGCCGATCCCAACGGCCCTCGCCGGCCGGCGACGCCGAACTCAACCTCCGACGCCCTGCTTCGCCCCCACCGGCCCGGGCGATCAACCACCGTCCTAGCCGCACTGGTGTGCACCCTCCTCGGGCTGGCCGTTCCCCGAGCCGCGGCCGCCCCTCACACCGGGCAGCACTACGTGGCGCTCGTCCGATCTCCCGACGACGACCTGGTTGTGAAACGGTTTCAGGTGTCCTCGCCCGGCCAGGTGACCGACGTGCTGCGGACACTCCACCGGACCGGGACGGTCGTCAGCCTGGAGCTCGACTCGCCGGTCCACGCTCTCGGGACAGGCGACCCATACCGCGGCAGCCAGTGGGCCTTGAATCACACCTCCTTCGAGCGGTCGTGGGCCCTCACCAACGGCCGCGGCGCCGTCGTGGCTGTCGTGGACACCGGTGTGCAGGCCGACCACGAGGACCTCACCGGAACAGTGATGCCCGGGTGGGACGCCATCACGGACCAGCCCGGGGGGACAAGCGACCCGCACGGGCACGGCACGCACGTCGCCGGAATCATCGCCGCCGCCGCCCGCAACGGGAAGGGCATCGCCGGGTCCGCGCCCGGCGTGCGGATCCTCCCCGTCCGCGTCCTCGGCGCCGACGGGTCCGGGTCACGCAGCGACATCCTCGAGGGCATCATCTGGGCCGCAGATCAGGGCGCCGATGTCATCAACCTGAGCCTGGGCGGAACCGGAGGCGCCGACGGCTACGCCCGAGCCATCCAGTACGCCCTCGACAAGGGAGCCGTCGTAGTCGCCGCCGCCGGGAACAACGCCCTGGACGGCAACGAGCCCCAGTACCCCGCAGCTGATCCCGGCGCCATCGCGGTGGCCGCCACCACACCGTCGGACGACCGGGCGCCGTTCTCGAACCACGGCGGCTACATCGACCTGGCCGCGCCCGGCACCTCAATCCAGTCAACGGTCCCGACGGGCTACGCCGCCTGGTCGGGTACTTCGATGGCCGCTCCTCACGTAGCAGCGGCGGCGGCGCTCCTGGCGGCGCGTGATCCCGGCCTGTCCCCCGCCCGGAGCCGGGACCTCCTCGAGCGGTCCGCCCGGGATCTGGGCGAGTCCGGACGCGACGACGAGTTCGGAGCCGGCCTCGTCGATCCGGATACAGCCCTGTCGCTGACCGCGCCCGTCCCCGGTCCCGTTCCCATCCCGGTCCCGATCGCCGCTCCCCCGCCGCCCCGCGGGTACTGGGTGGTCGGCGCCGACGGGCGGGTCGCACCGTTCGGCGCCGCACCGGCGCTGGGAGACGCCGCAGGCCTGCCCCTCAACGCCCCGATCGTCGCCGCCGCCACCACCTCCTCGGGCCGCGGTTACTGGCTCGCCGGCGGCGACGGTTCCGTCTTGGCCTTCGGCGACGCCGCCGATCTGGGCTCGGCCCGCGCGTTCGGGCTGAAGGCGCCGATCGTCGGTATGGCGGCCACGCCGTCCGGTCGCGGGTACTGGCTCCTCGGGGGCGACGGAGGCGTGTTCAGCTTCGGTGATGCGGGATTCTTCGGGTCGACCGGCGCGGTGGTTCTCAACCAGCCCGTCGTCGACCTGGCCCCGACCACCACGGGGTCGGGCTACTGGCTGGTCGCCGCCGACGGCGGTGTCTTCGCCTTTGGCGACGCCACCTTCCATGGCTCAACCGGTGCCCTGCATCTCAGCCGTCCCGTCGTCTCCCTCACCCCGTCGCCCACCGGGGGCTACTGGATGGTCGGCAGCGACGGAGGGATTTTCGCTTTCGATACCCCCTTCCACGGAAGCCTTCCCGGACTCAACCGGACGGCATTGCCGGCCGGGCAACGCATCCGGGCCACCGACGGCGGCGGGTACTACGTCCTCGGCGCCGACGGCCAGATCTTCCCGTTCGGGCAGGTCCCGGATCTCGGATCGTCTCCCGGCCTCCCAGCCGTCGACCTCGTCCTGTTCCGCTGAACGCGGCGCGAACAATCGGGTCTCAATACCGCTCCAAACTGTCGACCGTCACGGAATTTCCCACCCGGGTCTCGTGAACCGCCCTGGTCCTCCTGGAGGCTCCACTCATTGAGGAGGACGGAGTCATGCCCCGGCCGAGTGTTGTATCCGCAGGAGTTCCGCGACCGTGCTGTGAACCTGGTCGTGCAGGCGACCGGAGCACTCGTCCCAGTGGGCGGCGGTCGAGACGATCGCCCGCCAGCTGGGCGTGACCGAAGCAGTAGTGGCCTACATCGACGCGCTCCGGGGGAGGTTCGGGGTCGAGCCGATCTGCGCCGAGCTGCAGATCGCCCCCCTCTACCTACTACGCGGCCAAGACCCGGCCGCCGTCGGCCCGGGCGGTCTCCGACGCGGAGCTGAAGACGAAGCTCCAGAAGGTCTGGGAGGACAACTACAGGGTGTACGGCGCCTGGCGCAACGTCGACGAGGTCGAGCTCGCCACCTTGGCCTACGTCGACTGGTTCAACACCAGTCCCATGGCCGGAGCCTCTACCGAACCCAGGGCGGTTCAGTGGGGAATTACTTGACAGAGCTACACCCCCGCTGGGGAATTCCGTGACGGCTCACATCGAAACGGCGATTTTGCTCAAGAGCACCTAAAATCGTGCCGATACCGGACTTGTCAGCGAAAAACGGCAAACCCGCCGCAAGGCGGGGACGCAAAGCCACGGGACCCTTCGGGTCAGCCGGGCTACCGAACGACAAGGAGCAAGTGCACATGACCACCGAACGACCCGTACGTCTCGAGGGCATCCGCTGGATGCTCATCGGACTCTTCGCCGGCGGGAGCCGCCCCCGTCTGGCCGCCACCCAGTGGCTCTTGGAAGACCCCGTCTTCAGCGGACGCATCCCGTCGCCCGCTCCGCGCCGGCGGCGACTGGTCCTCAAGCCGGCCTGATCCCGCACCATCCCGGCGGCAGGATCTCCATGGTCCTGCCGCCCACTCTTCCCCTCCACGACCACCCCCACCGACACCCTCGACGCTGCTCTCGGCTGGATCATCACGCTCCACGGCCGACAGCGGTGGCTGCGAATACGGACAGGGATACCTCTTCGCCCGCCCCCTCGCCCCCGACGCCATGACCACCCTCCTGCGCGACGCACACGAACGTGGCTGAGCCGCTGACATCTGGCTACTTCCGTGGCAGGCCCTCCGTCTCGAACACGCCCTGGCCCGCGCCGACCGCCACCCGCACCCCCTCGCGTTGCTCTTCTTGGACCTCGAGCCCC
>CAZCVW010000314.1:0-4241 GCA_964502185.1 uncultured Burkholderiales bacterium | reverse complement strand
TGAACATGATCGACTACCCTCCGCTGCGCTTCCTGGCCGCCGAACTGGCGACGTTTTCCGATGCCTTTCCCAACGTGGCCGTCCTGGCCGAGCCCCGTGACCTGGCGGCCGCTTCGGGGGACACCCCCGCGCCCCCGGGGGCGGACGGCGGGAACTTCGTCCTCGTAGCCACCGACGGCGAGCTGCCCGTGGCGAAGCTGGCCGTCGACGCAACCTGGCGGGGCGAGGCCGGCGGGGTCGGCGGACCCGACGTCGTCGCCCGGCTCACCGGCGACGCCCAGGTCCTCACCGACGACAAGGCTCCCGTCGACCAGCTCCTCACTCCCCGCCGCTGAAGGTCCTCACAGGCCTGTTGCGCTTGTGCGGCTCTGTGCCGTACCAGCGCAATCACCTGAGCGGTGGCCGGACTCGAGGTCAGACTTCCCGGGCGGCCGGGACCGCGCAGGCCCCTTCAGCGCAGGCGGCGTCACCATCGCCGGCCGGGCCGGCCACGAGGTCGATCGGCCCCGCCGACGCCGACCAGGCGCGCTCCAGGGCGGCGGCCAGGACCTCGGGGGCCTGGGCGCCCGAGACGCCGTAGGTGCGGTCGAGGACGAAGAACGGGACGCCGGTGATTCCAAAGGCCTCGGCCTGCCGCTCGTCGGCCCGGACCTCGTCGGCGTACCGCTCGGAGGCGAGCACGTCGGTCACCTCGGCGGCCGGGAGCCCGACCTCCGCGGCCAGGCGTTCCAGCGCGGCCTGGTCGCCCATGAGCTCGCCTTCCGTGAAGTAGGCCCGGAGCAGACGCTCCTTCAGCTCGTCCTGGAGGCCGTGCTCGGCGGCCAGGTGCAGCAGCCGGTGGGCGTCGAAGGTGTTGCCGCCCCGGACGATGTCGAGGCGGAAAGCCAGACCCTCGCCGGCGGCCGCGCCACCGATCTGCGCCTCCATGCCCTCGGCCTGGGCCCGGGTCGTGCCGTACTTGGCGGCCAGGTGATCGAGCCGGTCCCCCGGCCGCTCCGGCGGGGCCGACGGGTCGAGCTCGAAGCTGCGCCACACCACCTCGACCTCGTCGCGGTGGGCAAAGTTCTCCAGCGCCGCCTCGAACCGCCGCTTCCCGACGTAGCACCACGGGCACGCAATGTCCGACCAGATTTCAACTCTCATGTCTCCGAATCCAACAGCAGCACCGGTGCCGGTGTTCCCTCCTGGCTGACCCTGCAGGACTTCGCCTCGGTCGGCCCGGATTGTCCTCTTCGCGGGCAATCGTGGGGGACAACCATGGCCTGGCCCCCGCCGGGCCGTCGTGCGCGTGGTCGACAACAGCGCCGCTGGCTTCGCCGAGCTGCCCATCGAGGGACACGGAACCATCGGCTACTTCGCGGCCGGGGCGCTCGGCGATGTGGTCGCCTCCGGAGATGCCCGGTCGAGCGGGACGGCGACAGCGGCCTCCGCTTGCCCCAGGCTCCGATGCCGCTGGCCTCAGGGCCGACCCGCGTAGGACCTGCGATCCCCCCGGCCTACCGAGAGCCTTCCACGATGACGTGCCCGCTTGACCCGGCCCATCCTCGCCAGGCGGGGACGATCCCCTGCTCGCTCGAACCCAGCTTCGTCGGGTGCCGTCATGGCTGGCAGACTGGCGGCGTGGTGCCCCCCAACCAGCACTCAACCGCGCCCCTCCTCCGTGCCCACGGCCTGACCAAGCGCTACCCCGGCGTCACCGCCCTCGACGGCCTCACGATGGAGATCCCCCGGGGCCGGGTGGGTCTGGTCGGCGCCAACGGGGCGGGCAAGACGACGCTGTTCCGCCTGCTGCTGGGCCTCACCCGCCCCACGGAGGGGACGGTGGAGGTGTGCGGCCATTCGGTGGCCGCCGACCCGGCGGGCGCCCGGGGGCGGCTCGGCTACATGCCCGAGCACGACTGCCTGCCGCTCGACCAGAGCGCGGCCGACGTGGTCTCCATGTTCGGGGAACTGTCCGGCCTGCCCGCCCGGGAGGCCCGCAAGCGGGCGTCGGAGGTGCTCGACCTCGTCGGCCTCGACGAAGCCCGGTTCCGGGCCGTCGGCGGGTTCTCGACCGGCATGCGCCAGCGGGTGAAGCTGGCCCAGGCCCTGGTGGCCGACCCGGAGCTGGCCCTGCTCGACGAGCCCACCTCGGGGCTCGACCCGACCGGGCGGGACGAGATGCTGGCGCTGGTCGCCCGCCTCGGCGGGTTCGGCATCTCGGTGCTGCTCGCCACCCACCTCCTCGACGACGTGGCCCGCGTCTGCGACTACGTCGTCATGCTCGACGGGGGTCGGCTCGTGGTGGCCGGCGCCACCAAGGAACTCCTGGCTCCCACCGGCACGGTCATCGTCGACGTCGGCCCCGAAGCGGCCCCCGCCCTGGCCGGCGCCTTGGTAACCAAGGGCCTCAACGCCTCCGTGGCCGAGGACGGGACGCTGGAAATCACCGTGAGCGATGACGGCCAGCTCGACGTCATCCGCGACACCGTCACCGACCTCGGCCTGCCGCTCCACCGCCTCGCCTCCCGGGTGGGGTCGCTGGACGACGCCTTCGTGCGGGCCGAACGGGTGTCCCCATGAGTCAGGCTGTGTCCCCATGAGTCAGGCTGGGCCCGCCGCCCGCACCGGCGCCGTCTACGACCGCGGCTACCGGCCCTACGAAGGCCCCCGGGGCGGGCGCAAGGCGGCCCGGTCCGCCTTGTTCCGGGCGTCGGTACGCCGGGCCATCGGCCTGCGCCGCACGTGGAAGCAGAAGTTCCTGCCCCTCAGTCTGCTGGCCATCGTGATGATCCCGGCCATGGTCAACGTCGGCATCGGGTTCGTGACCCGGAACTCGCCGCTGGAGGACTTCGAGTTCTTCACCTACCGGGACTACGTCGGGGTGTCGTCCTCCCTGCTGCTGTTCGTGGCCGTCTGCGCCCCCGACGTCATCTGTCCCGACCGGCGCCAGCGGGTCCTGCCGCTGATCTTCGCCCGGCCCCTCACCGGCGTCGACTACGTGCTGGCCAAGTTGGCCGCCATCGGCGCCATCCTGTTCGCCTTCTCGTTCCTGCCCCAGGTCCTTCTCTTCGTCGGTCAGATGCTGGTGAGCAACGCCGCCTTCAACTATCTGAAGGACAACGCCGAGGTCCTCTGGCAGGTCCCGGTGGCGGTGGCCGCGCTGGCCGTCTACTACTCCGCCTTCTCCCTCGCCCTGGCCTCGTTGACCAGCCGGCGGGCCGTGGGCGGCGCCACGATCCTCGGCGTGTCGCTGGTGACGTCGTCGGTGGCCGCGATCCTGGAGGAGGGCGACATCGAGACCGGCGGGCTGGCCAACCTGCTGGCGCTGCCCCTCTACGTCCGGGACCTGATCTTCCTCGGCCACCTCGAGGACACGCCCTTGGAACGGGTGCAGGGCGGCGAGATGATGGCCCTGGCCGCCTACATGGCGGTGCTGGCCGTCTCCGTCGGCCTGCTGCTGTGGCGTTACCGGTGGGCAGACCGGTGACCGGGCCGATGACCAGACCCATGACCGGCACAGGCGTCGAGCCGGACGTCGTCGCCGCCGACGCCCTGGACCCCGCCTTCGTCCCCGACCCCCGCGTCGTGGTCCAGAACGTGTCGGTGTTCTTCGGCCCCAAGGTGGCGCTGTCCGAGTTGTCGTGCTCGTTCGGCCCCGGGGTGACCGGCCTCCTCGGCCCGAACGGCGCCGGCAAGACCACGCTGATGCGGGCGGTGACCGGGTTGATCCCCGTGTCCGTCGGGCAGGTGTGGGTGGCCGGCGGCGACCCTCGTCGCGACCGTTCCGTCCACGGCCGCCTCGCCCTCGTGCCCGAGGACGAGGCCGTTCCCCCGGGCCTCACCCCCCGGCAGCTGATCCGCTACCGGGCCGCGCTGCACCGGGTGACCGACCGGGAGGCGCCGGAGCGCTGGCTGGCCGTCGTCGGCCTCACCGACGTGGGTGACCGGACGCTCGACGGGTTCTCCAAGGGGATGCGCCAGCGGGCCAAGGTGGCCGCCGCCCTCGTCCACAACCCCGACGTGCTCGTCCTCGACGAGCCGCTCAACGGGACGGACCCCGTCCAGCGGGCCCACCTCATCCGGTTGTTCCGCGAGCTGGGCCAGCAGGGCCGCACGGTGGTGGTCAGCTCCCACGTCCTGCACGAGGTGGAGCGCCTGGCCGAGCGGGTGATGGTCGTCGTGGGTGGCCGCCTGGCCGCCGCCGGCGACCGCCGGGCGATCCGGGACGCCATGGCCGACCGGCCTCGCCGCGTGCTCGT
>CAZCVW010000313.1:0-4299 GCA_964502185.1 uncultured Burkholderiales bacterium | reverse complement strand
GGGCGGCGCCGCCTTCCCCGCCGGGCGGAAATGGGCGGCGGTGGCGGCCCAGCCCGTCCGGCCCCACGAACTGGTGTGCAACGCCGACGAGTCCGAGCCGGGCACCTTCAAGGACCGGGTGCTCATGGAAGGCGACCCCTTCGCCGTCCTCGAGGCCATGACGATCGCCGGCTACGCCACCGGCTGCGAGCGGGGCTGGCTCTACATCCGGGGCGAGTATCCCCGGGCGCTCCACGCCCTGGAACGGGCCATCGCCACCGCCCGCGAGCGCGGCTTCCTCGGGCCCGACGTGATGGGCCTCGGGTTCGCCTTCGACGTCGAGCTGCGCCGGGGCGCGGGCGCCTACATCTGCGGTGAGGAGACCGCCATCTTCAACTCCATCGAGGGCTACCGGGGCGAGCCCCGCAACAAGCCACCCTTCCCCGTCGAGGTAGGCCTCTTCGGCCGGCCCACGCTGGTCAACAACGTCGAGACGCTGGTGAACGTGCTGCCCATCCTGACCGGCGGCGGCGCCGCCTTCGCCTCCGTCGGCACCGAGCGCTCCAAGGGAACGAAGCTTTTCGCCGTCTCCGGCGGGGCCACCCGGCCGGGGGTCTACGAGGTGCCCTTCGGGACGACATTGCGTGAGCTGCTCGACCTGGCCGGTGGGCTGCCTCCGGGCCGGAACCTGCAGGCGGTGCTCCTCGGCGGGGCGGCCGGGGCCTTCGTCGGCCCGGAGGACCTCGACCTGCCCCTCACCTTCGAGGGGGCGGCGGCGGCCGGCGCCACGCTCGGTTCGGGTGTGGTGATGGTGCTGGACGACTCCGTCGACCTCGTGCCCTTCCTGGTGCGGATCGCCGCCTTCTTCCGCGACGAGTCGTGCGGGCAGTGCGTCCCCTGCCGGGTGGGCACCGTCCGCCAGCAGGAAGCCGTGCTGCGGCTGGCCGCCGGGCAGCCCCGGGGCAGCGTGCCCGGGGGCGCGGGGGTTTCCCCCGGGACGAAGGAGGACCTCGATCTCTTGGGTGATATCGGACAGGCCATGCGCGACGCGTCGATCTGTGGCCTCGGCCAGACGGCCTGGAACGCCATCGAGTCGGCCATCACCCGGCTCGGGGTGTTCTCGTGAACCCCGTGCCCGCCGGTCCCCCGCTCCGCCTGGTGGAACTCACCATCGACGGAACGGCCGTGCGCGTCCCGGAGGGGTCCACGCTCCTCGAGGCCGCCCGAGCGGTTCACACCGGTTCTGGGGGCACCGACATCCCCACGCTGTGCTACGGCGACACGCTCACCCCGAAGAACGCCTGCCGGGTGTGCATGGTCGAGCTGGAAGGCGCCCGGACGCTCGTCCCCGCCTGCTCCCGCAAAGTGGAGTCCGGCATGGTGGTCCACACCGACAGCGCCCGGACCGCCCACGCCCGCCGGATGGTGCTCGAGTTCCTCGGCAGCTCGGTCGACCTGTCGACCACGCCGGGCATCGAGGACTGGTACGCAACCTACGGCGCCGACCCCTCCCGTTATGGGGAGGAGGCGGCCACGGTGGCCCAGCCCGCCAAGGTCGACAACTCCTTGTACGTGCGGGACTACGCCAAGTGCATCCTCTGCTACAAGTGCGTCGACGCCTGCGGAGAGCAGTGGCAGAACACCTTCGCCATCGCCGTGGCCGGCCGGGGTTTTGATTCGCGGATCTCGACGGAGTTCGACGTGGCGCTCCCCGAGTCGGCCTGCGTGTACTGCGGCAACTGCATCGAGGTCTGCCCGACGGGCGCCTTGTCCTTCCGCGCCGAGTACGACAAACGGGCCGCCGGCACCTGGGACCCCGCCCGCCAGTCCGTCACCGACACCATCTGCCCATACTGCGGCGTGGGTTGCACACTCAGCCTGCGCGTCCAGGACAACGAGATCGTGGGGGTCACCTCGCCCCACGACCAGTTCGTGACCCGGGGCAACCTCTGCATCAAGGGCCGCTTCGGCTTCCAGCACGTCCAGAACCGCGCCCCCGAGGACTGAGTTTTCCGGTCCCCCGCAGCTCTCCAGCAATGTTCGAAAGGGTTACCCGCGCCGATCGCGGGGTATGACCCAGGCGGGGCCTCAGAGTACGTCCCTCTGGTTCGTCATGATCCGGCGTCGCCGGCCACGAACCGTCCGAGCGGGAACACACACCCGCTCCACTACGCCCCAGCGCTCCTGCTTTCCACTCGGAGGTTTACAGCATGCTCCATTTCAACCGGCGATTTTCTGCCGCCGCCTTCGCCTCTCTCCTCGCCGCCGCAGTGGCGCCACTGGCCCTGCCCGCTCCCGCCGGCGCCGCCACCTCGAACGTGGCGGTCTCCGATAATTCGGGTGACCCGAAGTTGTTCAGCACCAGCGCGAACAATGAGGAGCCCACGGCCGACATCACCGCGGCGACCGCCCGTTACCAGAACGACCACATCAGCTTCACGATGAAGTTGGCCAAGGCCGCCGACCTGTCCAAGCCCAGGGACAGGATGTTCTGGACGGTCGGTGACCCCGGGTCCGCCCCGGCCCTCCTCGTGGAGTTCACGAAGGGAACGAACGGGTTCGGCCAGGTCGGCATCAGCTCGACCGAAAGCGACGCGCCGCCCGTCGACTGCCCGGGAAGCAGCGCCAGCTTCGACGCCGCCACTGCGACCTACATGGCGAGCATCCCCGCCAAGTGCGTCGAATCGCCCGGACCGTTCCAGTGGAACGCGACGCGCTGGGTCTACCCGGCCACGGGAGACGACTTCACGCGGGATATCGCTCCGGATAACGGCCTCGCCGACGCCATCACCAACACCCCGGTGTTCGGCTACTGGGCCATCGGCTCCGACGGCAAGGTCTACAACTTCGGCGACGCGCCCAAGCTCGGCGAGCCGGCCTCCCCGGCCAAGCAGATCATCGACATCGAAGCGGCTCCTCACGGCACCGGCTACTGGGCCATGGACGAGAAGGGTGTCGTCACGGCCTTCGGGCCGGTCCTCTACGGCAGCGTCGCCCCCGCCGACCTCAAGGCCGGCGAGAAGGCGGTCAGCATCTCCAACACGCCCAGCGGCGCCGGCTACTGGATCTTCACCAACCAGGGCCGGGTGTTCGCCTTCGGTGACGCCAACAAGAACATCGGTGACGTGTCGACGCTCAAGCTCAACGACGAGATCCTCGACTCCTCCGTCACCCCGACCGGCAAGGGCTACTACCTCGTCGCCGCCGACGGCGGCGTGTTCGCACTCGGCGACGCCAACTTCGAGGGATCCATGGGCGACACCAAGCTCAACAAGCCGGTGCAGTCGATCGTGCCCGACCCCGACGGCCAGGGCTACTGGCTGGTGGCCTCCGACGGCGGCGTGTTCGCCTTCAAGGCTCCGTTCAAGGGCTCGACCGGCAACATGACGCTGAACAAGCCGATGACCGGCATGGTCCCCTACGGCAACGGCTACCTGATGGTGGCCGAGGACGGCGGGGTCTTCAACTACAGTGACAAGCCGTTCTCCGGTTCGCTCGGCAACAACCCGCCGGCCAACCCGATCGTGTCCATCTCCGCACTGTCCTGACCTGACCGACCGCTCTGCAGAAAGGGTCGCGGCTTCCCGAACTGGGCAGCCGCGACCCTTTCTCGCGAACTCAGCGGCCGCGGGCGGCGCGCAGGACCCGGCCGACGTCAAGCAGGTGGTGGTGGCCCTCGTGGAGGGCGAAGCGGCCGGCGCCGAGGACGGTGAAGACTTCGCCTTCCCGTCGGGTGCCGGTGCGGAGCCAGGCGTCGTCGGGCACGCCGGCCAGCGTGGCGGAGAGGGCGGTGGCGTTGGCGTCGAGCGCCTCGGCGACCTCGGAGGGGTGCTGCGCGTCATAGCCCTCCGCTTCGACCGCGGCCTCGTGGTCCCACCAGCCGAGGACGGGGTCGTCTTCAGCCAGCATGCGGCGGATGCGCTCATCGAAGACGGCGAGCACGTCGCGGACGTGACAGGCGTAGGCCAGCGCCGACCACGTCCCCTCGAAGGGGTGCGACCGGACGATGCCGTCGTCCTCCCCGGCCAGGAATCGGGTGAGCGGCGCCCGGTAACGCTTCCCGAGCGCGGCGACTGCGCCGGGCAACTCTTCGGACCCGAACGGGTTCGGGTCGAAGGCGCACTCGGCGCAGCGCTCGGTCTGCCAGTCGGCTCCCTGCACTCTCGCACCTCCTTCGGCTCCGGGCCGTGCCAGAGCACGGACCTTCGGCCCGGCCGAACTCGGCGCTCGCCGAAAGCCTAGGCGGCGCCCTCCATGGCCGGCTCCCACTTGCCCTCGCGGGCGGCGGCCGTGAGACCGACCCGCGAGCCGAGCGCGGCC
>CAZCVW010000312.1:0-4303 GCA_964502185.1 uncultured Burkholderiales bacterium | reverse complement strand
CCCGACGCCGGCGACCAGCCACACGGGCCGGCCCGCCTCGCGGGCCGCCCGGGCCAGATCCGCCGAACCGGCCGGGCAGACGGCGAGCTCCGGGCCCATCGCCCGGGCTTCGAGCAGGACCAGCGAGGAACACCCGACCGCCTTGCCCAGGCCCGACGGATCCACCACCCGTACGGGGACACCCCGAGCCCCGGGCCGGGCCCCGGCCATGTCGGTTTCCAGCCACCGGACCAGGCGGCGCGCCTCCCGGTCCGGGTCGTTGATCACCGCGACCCGGTCGATCCCTTCGGGGACACCCCGGGCCCCCGGCCGTCCCTCTTCGAGGGCGCGGTACCGCCGCTCCCGCAGCGCCCGGGCCGCCTGCTCGGGCCAGCCGACCACCACGACCGTGCCCCCCGGCAGCTCCTCGGTCAGGGCGTTGGCGGTGGGGTCGCGGTAGAGGTCCTCGGCCGCCAGTTCCGCTTCGAGCGCCGGGTCGAGGGAACAGAGCACCCGGGAGGCCAACCACCACAGCGGCCCGCAGGCCGGCCGGCGCTCGATCAGGCGCCGGCAGGCGATGACCAGCCCGGCCGGTTCGTCGGCGAAGCAGGCGAGGGCGCCGGCCGCTTCGGCCGTCACCATCGACACCTCGCCCTCGGGAGAGCGGGCCACCCACCGCAATCGCTCAATCGGATGCATCAGAAAGAAGGTACCGTCCCGGGTGGATGAAGGTGCTCGGCTGCATCCACGAGTTGATGTTCTCCACCCGGCTGGCCGACACGGCCCGCCACCTCGGCCACGAGTGCGAGGTCGTCCGGCGGGCGGCGGACGTGGCCGAACGGCTCGACGGTGTCGACGTCGTCATCATCGACCTCATGGTGGCGGGGGGCGGGGCCCTGGAGGCGGTCGGAGCCGTCCGGGCGGCGGGTGTTCCGGTCGTGGCCTACGGCGAGCACGTACAGGGCGACGTGCTGGCGGCCGCCCGGGAGGCGGGCGCCGACGAGGTGTGGACCCGCAGCGAGTTCACCCGCCAGCTGGCTGCGTTTCTGGGCGGCTGACGCCCCCTCCCGCCGGCTACCAGTCGGCGGCGGTGATGCCGGCGCCGACGAGCTTCGCCCGGCCGGTGTCGGTGCGGCGGTAGAGGCGCCCGTCCTCCACGTAGAGCAGGTGGTGGCCGGTCAGGTCGAAGTCGAGCCACTGGGGCTGCTTCCCCGGCGCCAGCAGGTTCTCGACCTTGCGGCTGGGAAGATCGATGGCCAGCGTCCGGGGCGGCCCGGCGTAGTCGTCGTCGTAGCAGCAGGCGAAGACGGAGTTCACCACGGCCAGGCGCCCGGTGCTGGCCTGCCAGACCGGGTGACGGGAGTCGCCGCCACCGCCGGGCACGACCACCTCGGTGGTCTGGGCCAGATCGGAGTGGGTCACGGTGTCGAGGACGGCCACCGTGTCGCCCTCGTAGGACAGGGTGTAGGCCAGCCGCCGGGAGTCGGGGGCCCAGGCCAGCCGGCTGATCGAGCCGTCGACGTAGAGGGCCGACTGATGGTCGGGGTCGTCGGGGTAGCCCCAGGAGCGCTCGCCGCCGGTGGCGAGGTCGCGCACCACCACCGTGTTGGCGCAGCCGCCGGGCGGGGTCGGACGGGCGTAGGCCAGCGTGTGCCCGTCGGGGCTGACGGCCGGGGAGATGCCCGGCCCGACCGGTTCGGGCGGGGTGCGGCCGTCGAGCGCGACCCGGTAGAGGGCGCTGCTCCCGCAGGGAGAACCGACGGCGTAGTAGGCGTGGCGGCGGTCGGGGGTGAGCGCCAGGCTGCCCAGGGCCTCGGGGGCGTGGGTGGCGAGCACCCGGACGGTGGCGCCGTCGCCGGAGTCGAGGAGGGCCACCTCGCCGATGCTGCGCACGGCCACGACCGTGTCCGGCGCGGCCTTCCCGGGAAGGACCGGGACCCCCGGTACGGCGACGGGCAAGGGGGGATTCGAGCCGGTGACGATCCGCGTCTCCGGCTCCTGGTTGAACACCGACACCGCCAATGCCACCACCACGACGGATCCCGCCGCCAGGGAGCCGACGAGGGCCGCCTTCCGGCTCTGTCCCGCCACCCCAGACCCGCCTTCCCGGGGACACCCCGAACGCCGGGCCCGCCCCAATGCGCCATCTCCAAACCGACAGTCATACGGTACCCCCACGACGGGGATCCAACCGGGGATGCTGACCTGACCTGATCGGGGAGGGGCGGGGGCCGATCGGGTACCCGACCCGGTCCGTGGGAGTAATCGCTCCTAGAATGCCTACTCGTGCGAATGCGGGTGGAGGAACTGGCCGGCCGGGCGGGGGTTTCCGTCGACACCGTACGCTTCTACCAGAAGCAGCGGCTGCTCCCTCCGCCCCTCCGGGAGGGGCGCCTGGCCTGGTACTCCGACGAGCACCTGGAGCGCATGGAACGGGTCAAGGAGCTCCGCCGGCGGGGCTTCACCCTGGCCGTCATCCGGCGGTTCCTATCCGGCGAACTCGACCCGGCCGACGAGCCGCTGGCCGCCGCCGTGGCCGAAGCGGCCGAAGCGGCCGAAGATGCGGCCGAGGGACTCCTCTCCGCCGGCGAGCTGGCGGCCCGCTCCGGTGTCCCGCTTGCGCTCATCGAGTCGGTGGTCCGGGAGGGCCTGCTCGTGCCCCGGTTGCACGACGGCGAGGCCCGCTACACCGCCGAGGACGTCCGCATCGTCAGCGCCGGTCTACGGCTGCTGCAGGCGGGCCTCCCGCTGGCCGGCCTGCTCGACCTGGCCCGGGCCCACCACACGGCCATGCGGGAAGTCGCCGGCCAGGCCGTCGAACTGTTCGACACGTCGGTGCGCCGGCCGCTGCGAGCCGCCGACCTGCCGGAGGACGAGAAGGCGGAGCGCCTGGTCGAGGCGTTCCGGGTGCTGCTCCCGGCCGTGTCGGAACTGGTGGCCCACCACTTCCGGCGGGTGCTCCTCCAGGTCGCCCAGGAGCACCTCGAATCCGTCGGCCACCCGGCCGAACTCGCCGCCGCCGAGGCCGAGGCCGCCCGACTCCCGGACCCAATAAAGACAGCAATGGCCCGATGAAAACCAAGCCGCTCCCGACCGGGGAAGCCAAGGTGGCCGCCGTCGACGCCATGTTCGACGCCATCGCCCCCCGCTACGACCTCACCAACCGGGTCATCTCGCTCGGCCTCGACGTCGGTTGGCGGCGCCGGACCGTCCGCTCGCTCGGCCTGCGGGAGGGCTCCCGGGTGCTCGACCTCGCCTGCGGGACCGGTGACCTCTCCGCCGAACTCTCCCGGCGGGGTCTCGTCCCGGTCGGCGTGGACCGCTCCCGGGGCATGCTGGCCGCCGGGCAGACCCGGGCGCGCAGTGTCGTCGCCGAAGGAGGGGCCCCGCTCGTTCAGGGTGACGCACTGGCCCTTCCCCTGTCCGGCGCCTCCCTCGACGGTGTGGTCTGCGGGTTCGCCCTCCGCAACTTCGCGGCGGTGGCGCCGGTCCTGGCCGAGTGCGCCCGGGTGCTCCGCCCCGGCGGGCGCCTCGCCTTCCTGGAGGTGGACACCCCCCGGTGGGCGGTGATGCGTCTCGGCCACCGGATCTGGTTCGGCAACGTCGTCCCCCTCGTCGGAGGACTCGTCTCGGGCGGCCGGTCCACGTCGCGGGCGGCGGCGCGGGACGCCTACCGGTACCTGCCCGCCTCCGTCGCCTACCTGCCGAGCCCGGCGGAGATGGCCGCCCTGTTGGCCGGCGCCGGCTTCACCGACGTCGGCCGCCGGCCCCTTTCGGGCGGGATCGCCCAACTCCTGACCGGCACGCGCTCGTGACCCCGCCGCCCGTGGTCGCCTCTGGCCCGTCCGTCACTGGCCCGTCCATCACGGGCCCGGCCGTCACCGCGCCGCTGGTGTACCGCACCTGGACGATCGACAACCCGGGGGACCTCCTCGACCACCTGGGCCATGGCGGCTTCGCCTGGCTGACCGACGGCGCCGGGTTCGTCACCTCCGGCGTGGCGGCCCGGATCAGGGTCCGGCCCGGGCCGGGGCGCTACGAGCAGGCGGCCGCCGAGGTCGCCGAGCTGCTCGGGTCCATTGCCCCCGAAGCGCCAGCGGCAGCGCCGGGCCGGGGCCCGATGGCCGTCGGCGCCCTGCCCTTCGACGACCGGCTCCCCGGCGAGCTGGTCGTGCCCGCCCTGATGGTGGGCACGGACCGCAGTGGGGCGGGCTGGGTCACCGAGATCGGTGCTGAGATCATTCTTGGGCGGTCGGGCCGGCCGAGCGTTCCGCCCGCCGCCCCCAACGGTCACTCCCCCAACGGCCACTCCCCCGACGGCTCG
>CAZCVW010000311.1:0-4322 GCA_964502185.1 uncultured Burkholderiales bacterium | reverse complement strand
CGCCTCTGCGACCACGACCGCGGGCAGGACCACGGCCCCCACCCCGGCCACCGCCGCCCCGGCGCCCACGGGGCCCACCGGCACGCTGGCCTGGTCCAAGTGCGGCGCCCTGCAGTGCGCCACCCTGGCCGTGCCCCTCGACTACGCCAACCCGGGCGGCCCGACCATCAACCTGGCCCTGGCCCGCCGGCCGGCGCGGACGCCCGCCTCCCGGATCGGTTCGCTCCTCTTCAACCCCGGCGGCCCGGGCAACTCCGGCGTCGACGGCCTCCCCGGCGAACTCAAGGTGCTCACGGCCGGCATCCAGAACCGCTTCGACATCGTCTCCTGGGACCCCCGGGGCGTCGGCCGCAGCGCCCCCGTCCGCTGCCGTGACCCCAAGGCGGACAGTGGATCAGCCAGTGGGTCGTCGGACCCGCCCACCGACCCCGCCCCCCGGGACCCCGACAAGCAGCAGGCCCTCATCGAGGGGTACCGGGCCTACGGTGAGGCCTGCGCCGCTCACTCCGGCGAGATCCTCGGCCGGGTCGGGGTCGACGCCACCGCCGAGGACCTCGACCGGATCCGGGCCGCCCTCGGCGAGGAGAAGCTGACCTTCATCGGCCACTCCGCCGGCACCCACATCGGCGCCGTCTACGCCGAGCGGTTCCCGTCGCGGGTCCGGGCCATGGTCCTCGACGGGCCCGTCGACCCGAGCCTCGACCTGCACCAGAAGACCATGGCCCAGGCCCGGGCCTACGAGCAGACCCTGGACGCCTTCTTCGCCTGGTGTGCGTCGACCTCGTCGTGTGCGTGGAAGCCGTCCGGGCCGCCCCGCGACGCGCTGCTGGCCCTCCTCGAGCGGGTCCGCACCCAGCCCCTGTCCGCGCCGAAGGGCGAGCAGATCGGGGCGGGCGAGATCAACAACGGGATGATGGGCCGGCTGAACGCCCGGAGCCGGTGGCCCTCCTTGGGCGACGCCCTGGCCGCGGCCGAGCGGGGCGACGGCGCCCCCTTCGCCACGCTGTCGTCCGGCTACGTCAACGGCGGATCTTCCAACGCGGCCGAGGCCCGCCTGGCCATCCTCTGCGCGAGCCATCCCTCGTTGCGCGACGGCAGCGGCTACCCGGCGCTGGCCGACGCGGCCCGGGCCGAAGCCCCGGTGTTCGGGCCCGTGCTCACCTGGGCCGAGTTGCCCTGTGGCGTCTGGCCCCACGCCGCCACCCAGCCGGCCCGGCCGGTGCGGGCGGCGGGCGCGCCGCCGATCCTGGTCGTCTCCACCACCGGAGACCCCGCCACCCCGCAGGCCTGGGGCGAGGCGCTGGCCGACCAACTCGAGCAGGGTGTGCTGGTCCTGCGCCAGGGCCAGGAGCACGTCGCCTACTACTACTCGTCGTGTGTCCGGCGCCTGGTCGACGCCTACATCCTCGACGGCCGGGCCCCGGCCGACCCGACGACCTGTACGGCCTAAGCCGTATCCGGTAGACCGGCCGCTACAATCGCCGCAACTCGGGCCGGCGTTTCCACGGCGGTAGAGCAGCCGTGATGTGCGCCGGTTCTTTCGCGGGAAATCCCGCTCAAGTCCCGGCACCGGCGCGCCGAAAGATGTGTCAAGACGAAAACCTGCGCAAAGGCGCGAACCCACCACCGCAGGAGGAGGAGCACACGATGGCCGGCAAGGTGAAGAAGAAGGACGACGGGGCTCAGTCCAAGACGGCCCGGGCCTCGATGCGGGGTCTCTCCACCAAGGAGACCTACAACGCGTCGCCCGACGTGGCCCGCATCGTGCCCCTCGGTGGCGGGACCGGCGCCTACGTGCTCGACCCCCGCGACGGCCGCACCGTGCGCCTGACGGTCGGCAGCGACAAGTTCTTCGAGGTCCTGATCGCCCTGGCCGACAGCGGCAACGGTGACCGGATCCGCCGGGACCTCGCCGACCTCGTCGGCCGGTACCCCGAGTCCGCCTGGAAGGAGAGCGCCGTCCGCTTCGAGGCGATGCTCGTCGAGCGCACCCAGAGCGAGGGTGACGCCGCCTGAAAGCGGCAACCGAGATCCAGTAGTTCGGGTCCACTAATTTCGGGGAGGGCGGCTGCGGGCAGTCGCCCTCTTCGCTATGTCGGCCCCCGGTCTGGGCAGGGGCCGCTGTTACACTCCCCGCTCTCATGGAGACATCGGTCGAATCGCTGGAGGGCAACAAGGTCCGCCTCCGCGTCGCCGTCCCTGCCAGCGAGTTCGAGACGGCCATCGACGCCGCCTTCCGCAAGCTGGCTCGTGAGGTGCGCATCCCCGGGTTCCGGCCCGGGAAAGCGCCCCGGCGGCTGCTCGAGGCCCACCTTGGCACCGAGATCGCCCGGGAGCAGGCGCTGCGCGACTCGCTGCCCGAGTTCTACACCCAGGCCGTGGTGGCCGAGTCCCTCGACACCATCGCCCCGCCGGAGATCGACATCACCGGCGGGCAGGAGGAGGGCGACGTCGAGTTCGACGCCGTCGTCGAGGTCCGCCCCATCCCCGACATCGCCGGGTACAAGGGGCTCCAGGTGTCGCTGCCCGGCCCGGAGCTGCCCGACGCCGAGGTCGACGCCCAGATCGAGAGCCTGAGGGACCGGTTCGCCGATCTCGAGGAGTCGACGGCGCCGCTGGCCGCCGGCGACTACGCCCAGCTCAACATCAGGGGCTACATCCACGACGAGGAGGTGCCCGGCCTCACCGCCAGCGACTTCCTCTACGAGCTGGGCTCCGACCTCGTCTCGCCCAAGCTCGACGAGGAGCTGACCGGCCGCCGTCCGGGTGACATCGTGCAGTTCAACGACGTGCTGCCCGCCCGTTGGGGCGAGCGGGCCGGCGAGGAAGTCTCCTTCCAGGTGATGGTGAAGGAGACCAAGCGCAAGGTGTTACCCGAGATCACCGACGAGTGGGTGCAGGAGGCCAGCGAGTTCGAGACCGTCGACCAGCTCCGGGCCGACATCCGCGAGCGGATGGGGAGCGTGCGCCGGATCCAGTTCCAGCTCGGGCTGCGCGACAAGATCCTCGAGGCGGCCGGCGCCCTGGTCGAGATCGACATCCCCGAGCCGCTGATCCAGGCCGAGATGGAGCGGAGGCTCCACTCGATCGTCCACCGCCTCTCCGAGCAGGGGGCGGGCGTCGAGCAGTACCTCGCCGCCACCGGCCAGACCCAGGACGAGCTGGTCGCCCAGGTGCGGATCGAGGCGGTCAAGGCGGTCAGGTCCGACCTGGCGCTCCGGGCCGTGGCCGTGGCCGAGCAGGTCGAGGTCGGCGACGAGGAGATCGACGAAGAGATCGCCCGTCTGGCCGAACGGACAGAGCAGAAACCTGGCCGGCTGCGCAAGGAGATCGACCGCGGTAGGGGTCTGGAGGCGGTACGCTCTGAGTTGTCCCGATCGAAGGCGCTGCAGCTCCTCGTGGACCACGCGCTGGTGTATGACGAGGAAGGCCATGCGGTCGACATGACAGTTCTCGATCAACCCGAAGAGCAGGCTGCTCCCGCAGCCGAGGAGGAGCCCGAGCAGTGAGCGAGCCCATTCGCAACTACCTCGTCCCCACCGTCATTGAGCAGACCAACCGGGGCGAGCGGGCCTTCGACCTGTATTCCCGGCTCCTCAAGGAACGGATCATCTTCCTCGGTACGCCGATCGATGACACCGTGGCCAACCTCGTGAGTGCCCAGATGCTGCACCTCGAGAGTGAGAACCCCGACCAGGACGTCAGCATCTACATCAACTCGCCCGGCGGCGAGATCACGGGGCTCTTCGCCATCTACGACACCATGCAGTACATCAAGTGCGACGTGCGGACGATCTGCATCGGACAGGCCGCCTCGGCGGCCGCGGTGCTGCTGGCGGCGGGCAGCGCGGGCAAGCGCTTCGCCCTGCCCCACGCCCGGATCCTCATCCACCAGCCCCACGGCGGTGCCGCCGGCCAGGCGGTGGACATTGAGATCCAGGCCAAGGAGATCATCCGCATGCGGAACCTCCTCGAAGAGATCCTCGCCCACCACACCGGGCAGGACCTCGACCGGCTCCGCAAGGACTCCGACCGTGACTTCATCATGAGCGCGGCGGAGGCCAAGGAATACGGCGTCATCGACGAGGTGCTGAGCAACCGTGAGCTGGCCCAGGTCGCCACTGCGGCGGGCGTGAGCTAGGCGGGCGGGACGGCAGACAAGGTCGGGGGAGGCGGACCGGTGGCCAAGTTTGGCGACGGAGGGGACCTGCTGAAGTGCTCTTTCTGCGGAAAGAGTCAGAAGCAGGTGAAGAAGCTGATCGCCGGGCCGGGCGTCTACATCTGCGACGAATGCATCGATCTCTGCAACGAGATCATCGAGG
>CAZCVW010000310.1:0-4336 GCA_964502185.1 uncultured Burkholderiales bacterium | reverse complement strand
GCGCCACCAGCGGGCGGGCCCGGCCGTCGGCCCCGGGGTGCGGGGTGTCCCCGGAGATCCCGCCGTTCCCGATGTTCTGGGCGGCTCCGGCCAGCAGGGCGCCCATCTCCCCGGGCTCCTCCCAGGAGGCGGTGCCGGCGAACCGCACCGACCGCACGCCTTCGGTTTCGGGGGCGGGGCCGGTCGGCCGGGCCAGGGTCACCCCGTCGAAGGCGCGGGTGGGCGGGTCGTCGAGGATGGCGCCGAGCCACTCGTCGGCCCCGGCGCCGCCGGCCACCAACCGGCCGCCGCCCTCGACGAAGCGACGCAGATGCCGGGCCTCCGAGCGCCGAAGGTCGGGGGCGTCGAGCACGACGACGGTGGAGGCCGGGTCGAGCACCTCGGGGCGCAGATCGCCCCGGAGCCGTTCGACGGGGTGGCCGAACCGGTCGAGAAGTTCGGCGTAGGCACCGGTCCCGGTCGCCCTCGCGGAATAGGAGGACGAGGGTGGTGCATCTTCGCCTGAGCCGGCGCCGGGCACGAAGGAGGGGACGATCACCAGGGCGGCGAAGGCGACGCCGGCAATAAGGGCCAGCCGCCGCCTGGTGGTGGGTGGTGGGCGCGGGCGGTTTGCCGGTGGGCCGGCCTGGTCGACCGCAGCGCCGGCCTGGTCGACCAGTGCGCTCACCGCGGCCCCCCCGCTTCGACCAGCAGGTCGGGCCACTCGGACCGTGACTCGGCGAGGTCGGCCGGGGTGGCGGGCCGGCCGCCGTAGGCGACTTCGTCGAAGTTCCGGGCGAGGCCGTCGAAGCGACGGGACCGCAGGCGGCGGGCCGCGGCGGAGTTGGTGAGGCCCGGTCGCAGTTCGATGGCCCCGAGGCGGTCGAGGCGGAGGAGGCCGGCCCGGAAGCGGAGGCGCAGGGCGCCGTCCAGATCTCCCCGCCGCTCGGCCTCGTCGGCGCGCCGCTCGAGTGCCTCCGGGTCGTCACCCCCCTCGAAGTCGAATTCACCGGCACCCCTGAGCCGGATTCGGTCCCGGTCGCGGATCAGGCGCAGGGCCACGACCGCGGCGATGGCCACCACCGGAATGGCGACGAGCACCCAGACCCCTGAGCCGGCGCCGGGCAGGCCGTCGCCGAGCCGCTCGAAGAAGCGTTGGACGGGTTCGACGATCCAGTCGCCCAGGCGCTCCAGGACGCCTTGGAACGGCCGGGGGGCGCGGCGGGAGCGGTACGGCTCCCCGGACAGGAGGCGGCGCGCCTCGTCGCGCGCCCGGTCGGCGTCCACCGCCGGCAGCACGGTCACGGCCCCAGTGTCGGCGGAGGCCAAGAGGGATCAACCGGCGACGGGGGCAGCGGCCCGGCCTGGGGCCATCTGGGTCGGGGTGCGCCGGCCGGTGGCGTGCCCTGGGCCACCGGGTTCTGGGCCACCGGGTTCTGGGCCACCGGGTTCTGGGGCGACCAACCGGACGGGCCGGGGCCGTCGCCGGGCGAGTCGAGGGCCCGCACGAGCAACTCGAGGTCGAACCCCTCCTTGCGCACGCGCAGGTCGAAGTACACGAGGACGAAGACGGCGGACACGAATGGCGTCGTGATGACGGCGGCGGTGATGCTGGAGATCGACAGTCCGACGAAGGCGCCGAAGCTGCCCGGTTCGGGGGACAGGAGCCCGAAAGGCAGGGCGATGACCTGCTCGGCGGTCGTCTTCAGGATGAAGGCGAGCAGCAGTACGCCGAACGTCGGCCACCACCGGCCTCGCACCAGAGCGAACGATCGGCGCAGGGCGGCGGCGCCCCCCCGGCCTTCGGCCACGAGCACGGCGGGGGCGAGGGACCAGGCGACCGCCAACCAGATGCCCGGGATGATGAGCATCAGGAAGGCGATAGCGAGCCCGAAACCCATCAGCACGGCCAGCCCGATCAGGCCGCCGAGCCGACCAAAGGCGGTGCGGACGGACTCCCGCCAGTGCGGTTCGCCACCAAGATAGGCGACGCTCACGGCCCGGAGCGTGGCGGCCGAGGAGAGCAGGAATCCGACGCCGGAGATGGCGAAGGCGATGAGGATGGCGGCCAAGAAGGCGGCCGCGTCACCCCCGTCGAACGTTTCCGCTCCGGTTGCCGGGTCGAAGATCAGTTCGTCGTCGGGGGTCACCGACGTGATCAGCAGGCTGGAGAGGATCTCCAGGGGCACGACGATCACGACGACGATCCGGGCCAGCGTGGAGAAATGACGCCGCCAGATCTTGAGGGCTACGTCAAGGATTTCCCCGACGCCGAGCGGCCTCAGCTCCGGTACGTGCACGGCGGCCAGCGTAACCAAGCGCCCAGGACCATGAAGGCGAGGGGGCCGGACCTGGGTCCGGTCCCCTCGCGACGGTCGGGCTACGAGGTGCTGAGGGTGCTCGAGAGCGCGTTTAGAGCGTCTGGACGAGGGCGGCGTCGCCCTGCCCGCCGCCGCCGCAGAGGGCGGCGGCGCCGAGCCCGCCACCGCGGCGGCGCAGCTCGTTGATGAGCGTCATGACGACCCGGGCGCCGGACATGCCGATCGGGTGGCCGAGGGCGATGGCGCCGCCGTTGACGTTGACGACCTCGTCGGTGATGCCGAGGTCGGCCATGGAGGCGAGCCCCACGGCGGCGAAGGCCTCGTTGAGCTCGAACAGGTCGACGTCGGAAACCGACTTGCCGGCCTTCTCGAGTGCCCGCTTGACGGCCCGGGACGGCTGAGTCAGCAGCGACGGGTCGGGACCCGCCACCATGCCGTAGGAGACCAGCTCGGCGATCGGGGTGAGGCCGAGGCGCTCGGCCGCGGCCCGGCTGGTGATGACGAGGGCGGCGCCGCCGTCGGAGAGCTGGGAGGCGTTCCCGGCCGTGATCGTTCCCTCCTTGGCGAAGGCGGGCCGGAGACTCGACAGGCTCTCGGCCGTGGTGCCGGGGCGGATGCCCTCGTCGGAGTCGACCACCAGCGGGTCACCCTTGCGCTGGGGAACCTCCACCGGGGTGATCTCTTCGGCGAAGCGGCCGGCCTTGACGGCCGCCGCGGCCCGCTCGTGGCTCTGCGCCGCCACCTCGTCCTGCGCATGGCGGGAGAACCCGCTGGCCACGTACTTCTCCGTGCCGGCCCCCATGTGGACGTCGTCGAAGGCGCACCAGAGCCCGTCGTTGATCATCGAGTCGATGAGTTCGGCGTTGCCCATGCGGTAGCCGGCCCGGGCGCCGGGCAGCAGGTAGGGAGCCTTGGTCATCGACTCCATACCGCCCGCCACCACGACCTCGGCGTCGCCGGCCGCGATCATCTGGTCGGCGGCGTAGATGGCGTTGATGCCGGACAGGCAGACCTTGTTGAGGGTGATGGCGGGGACGTCCATCGGGATCCCGGCCTTGACGGCGGCCTGGCGGGCGGTGATCTGGCCCTGCCCGGCCTGGAGCACGTGACCCATGATCACGTAGTCGACGACGTCGGGGGAGATGCCGGCCCGCTCGAGGGCGGCCTTGATGGCGATACCTCCGAGGTCCTGGCCGCTGAAGTTGGCCAGCGAGCCCGAGACCTTCCCGATAGGCGTGCGGGCCGCCGAGATGATGACCGATCCGGGCATGTGGACCTCCCTGTAGGTAGGGGACGGGTGCAGAGATTCTACGAGGGGGGCGGGCCCCTGGCGCACCCCGGCCTTCTCCCACCGACAAACCCCCCTGGCGGTGAACGGCGGCGGCGGTCTTGTCCTGGTACCAACCTGGGTAGCGGGCCCGGTGTCTGCTTGGTTCCGCGGCCATGTGGTTGACATATCAAGCGTACGGAGGGGTACCATCTCTCTATGGAGCAGATCCTGCAAGCCATCCTGGCGGACGTTCCGGGAGCGGAGATCGCCAGCATCCCGCTACCTGAGAGCTTCCAGGCCGCCACCGTCCGCAAGGACGACGTCGAGATCTTCGCCGGGTTGCTTTCCGAAGAGAAAGACCCCCGCAAGAGCATCCATATCGACCCCGTACCGCTACCGGAGCTCGCTCCGGACGAAGCGGTCGTGGCCGTGATGGCTTCGGCGATCAACTTCAACACGGTGTGGAGCTCGATCTTCGAGCCGCTGCCCACCTTCTTGTTCCTGGAGCGGTTGGGCCGGGAGAGCGTGTGGGGCAAGCGCCACGACCTGCCCTATCACATCATCGGCAGCGACGCTTCCGGCGTGGTCCTCCGGGTCGGCTCGGCCGTGCGGAACTGGAAGCCGGGTGACCGGGTCACCGTCCACTGCAACTACGTGGACGACCAGGACCCGTCGGCCCACGACGACTCGATGCTGGCCGTCAACCAGCGCATCTGGGGCTTCGAGTCGAACTTCGGCGGCCTGGCCGAGATCGCCGTCGTGAAGG
>CAZCVW010000309.1:0-4341 GCA_964502185.1 uncultured Burkholderiales bacterium | reverse complement strand
GACCTGATCGTGAAGTTCGCCGGCTGCTACCACGGCCACGCCGACTCCCTGCTGGCCGCGGCCGGGAGCGGCCTCGCGACCTTCGGCCTGCCCGGCTCGGCCGGGGTGCCCGCCTCGGCGGTGGCCGGGACGGTGGTCGTCCCCTTCAACGACGAGCGCGCCCTCGACGAGGCCTTTTCGGCTGGCGGCGACGACATCGCGGCGGTCATCGCCGAAGGGGTCCCGGCCAACATGGGCCTGGTCCCGGCGGGCGAGGGGTTCCTGGAAGGTGTCCGCCGCCGCTGCACGGAGGCCGGCGCGCTGCTGATCATGGACGAGGTCATCACCGGCTTTCGGTTGGGCGACGCCGGTGCTCAAGGCCGCTTCGGTGTCACCCCGGACCTGTCGTGCTTCGGCAAGGTGCTGGGCGGTGGCCTCCCGCTGGCCGCCTTCGGCGGCCGGGCCGAGGTGATGGACAACCTGGCCCCTCTCGGGCCGGTGTACCAGGCCGGCACCCTGTCGGGGAACCCCCTGGCCACCGCCGCCGGCTTAGCCGTGCTGGCCCGGCTGGACTCCGGTGCCTACGCGGCCCTGGAAGAGCGGGCGGTGGTCCTGGCCGGGCTCTTGGAGAGCGCCTTCGCCGCGGTCGGCGTGCCCGTCCAGGTCCCCCGGGTCGGTCCCCTGGTCGGGCTCTTCTTTGCCGACGAGCCAGTCCGGGACTACGACTCGGCCAAGCAGGCGGACGCCAAGCGCTACGCCCGGTTCTTCCACGCCATGCTGGAGCGCGGTGTCTACCTGGCCCCGAGCGCCTTCGAGGCCTTCTTCCCCAGCCTGGCCCACACCAGGGCCGACCTCGAGGCGACGGGTGCCGCCGCCGCCGAGGCCGCCCGTGAGGTGGCTGCCGCCGGATAACCCTATTGTCCCCCGCCCCGCCGCCGGACCTTGTCCATGGCGAACAGGAACGCCACGAAGATGATGCACATGATGGCGAAGGCGATGAAGGCCGTGTCGCCCTCGTTGGAAGCGTCGATGAGCTGCTGGGCGAGCGTCACGCTGTTCACTGTCCCTGTCTAGACGTGGGCGGGCGTGGGCGCCGCCGGCGCAGGCTCGAGAGCCCCGTCATCCTTCTTGCTCTGCCGCCCCCGCTCTTCCCGGTGGAGAACGATGAGCGAGAGCACGAAGAGGATACCGAAAGCGAGCACGGTCACGTACTGCGGCAGGCGCAGCGCCCCGAGGTCACGGACGAGGATCACATACACGGGCGGCTTGTCGGGGTCCGCCCGGGGCTTGGGAGGAGCCGCTCCGGGGAGCGCTTCGACCTTCAGAACGGGGCGGACCTCGACCACGGCGTAGTGCGGCTTCTTGCTGAAGAGGCTGCCGCCGCCGCCGACCTCGTAGGTCTTCGGGGCGAGGTACTCGGTGGCCGTGTTGAAGGTCTGGAACTCGCCCCCCTCGGCGGTGACGGCGAAGTCGACCGCCGCCTTGATCTCGCCGACCTTGGCCGGTTCGGGTTCCTGGCCGACCTCGGTGATCCGGCGGACTTCCCCGATCTCGGCCTTGGCGAGGTCAGGAGTGACCTGACTGACCTTCCACGCCGGGGGCGGTCCGTGGAGGCTGTTCAACGGGAACTGACTGGTCGACCAGATCATCGCCAGCATGGAGATGAAGCCGGTCAGGGCGCTGAAGGCGATCAGGAAACCCAACTTGCCGCCCACGTCCGTGGCCAATAGCAGGTACACCGAGCCGCAGAACAGGATGATGGCGAAGACGACGACGCCGATCCCTCGGAGCTGACCCCCGAGCGAAAGGCTCACCTGCTCCTCAACCCCCAGCGTCAGCAGGTTGATCATGCTCAAAGCCCCCGCTCGTAGAGAACGATCTGGTCGATCTGTTCCTCGGTCAGCACCTTCCCGAAGCCGGGCATCCGGCCCGAGCCGATCCCCTGGCTGCCGTAGCTCTTCTGGAACTCAGATCCGTCGGTGACGTACTCGATGTGCTTCTGCACGCCGCCGCTCAAAGCCGGGAACTGGCGCAGCACCACGCCGCCGCTCAGGTTGGGTCCGAATGCTCCACCGGCCCCCTGCCCCTCCGGCTGGTCGTAGGAGGCGCCTTTCGTGTGGCAGCGGGCGCACATGGCCATGAACCCGGCCTGCCCGATGGACATGCCCGGGTTGGCGGCCAGCACCGTGTCGATCTGCTCGGTGTTGCGCTTCTTCGCTTCTTCCGGCTTGACCTGGATGGAGGTGAGGTAGTTGACGATGTCGGTGATGGCCTGCTCGTTGAGCGGGCCACCGCCGGCCAGGCCCCAGGCCGGCATGGGTGTACCGGGCCGGCCGTAGGTGATGATCGAGATGACCTGCTCCCGACCGGTCTCCTCGTCGAAGCGCAGCAGTACGTCGTCGAGCGACGGCGCCTTCCAGTTCACGGTCTGGGGGAGTTCGCCAGGCTCGTCGGGCAGGAGGAGAAACGAGGCCGAACCGCCTTGGGCCTCGTCGCCGTGGCACCGGGCGCACTCCAGGGGAAGGACCTCGCTGTGGCCGGGGATGGCTCCCGTCCGGGCGAAGCGGTGGTGGCCCCGATCGATCGAGTCGGCCAGGAAGTCGTTCGACATCTTGTCCTGGCGGTTCGGCTCGATCAGCCAGTACACGGGGAGCGAAGCGGCCAGTACCGCAGAGAACAGCACCGCGGCGCCGAGGACGCGCTCGAGACGCGGGCCCTCCAGAACCGCGTCGTTGTAGAACTCGGTCTTGTTGGCCGGCGGGGTCGCTCGGCGGCCACGGGCCGACGCCAGGGCGAGGCTGAGCAGGGCCAGCAGGGCCACGCCATTGGCCAGGAACAGGATGGTCTTCAGGCTCAACGGTCGTCCCTCGTCGTATCAGACACAGTTCGGGCCTTCGGCTTCCTGGCCCGTCGTGTTCACGCCGATGGCCGGGCCTTGGGCGGTGATCCCCGTGTTGATCAGCACGTCACCGTCGGAGACCTCGACCGGGAAACGGTCCATGCCTCGAGGAGCCGGGCCACCCTTCTTCTCGCCGACACGGTTGTACTTGGAACCGTGGCAGGGGCACTCGAACCACTGCGACGCCTTGCACCACGGCACCCGGCAACCGAGGTGGGGACACTTCTGGAAGAGGGCGACGAGGCCGGCCTCGAGCCCGGGGAGGATCGACTCCGGGTACACGCCCTTGGCCTTGGCCAGAGCCGTCTCCGGGTAGGGGTTCAGGTAGCTGCGGGCCTCGGGGACGTAGAAAGGTTCCCTCTTCTCCACGATGGCGTCCTGGATGTCCTTCAACTTGCCGGCCTTGACCTTGCCGCCGAACCCGCCGGAGACGCTCGGCCACAGGAACCCGATGACGGCCAGAGAGAAGCTGCCGAGCACAAGGCTCTGGGTGGCCACGATGCCGCGGTTGAAGAACTGGCGGCGCGTCACGCCGAGCGTTTCGGGGTCGGCCGGGGCGTCGCCGAAGCGGATCAGCCCACGAGCCGCCGAGACCACCGGTTGGCCCCCGGCCTTCTCGAGGCTCTGTTTGGTCTCGCCGAAGCGGGCCCGAGCCTCCTCGTCGAGGTCGGCGGCGGCCACCACGTCGGTGCTCGACTTGTCGGCCTTGCGGGCCTCGCGGGCGAGCGAGCCGGTCGACGAGCGCTGCCGGGACACCGTGGTGGCCACGACCAACAGCACGGCCAGACCCAGCAGGACCGGAATGGCGATCACGAGAACGTCGCGAGCTTCCACTGGAGGCTCCTAGAGGTCGAAGAAGACGCCGGCCTTCCAGGGGAAGACGAAGTTGAAGCCAGGCCCCCGGAAGAACGAACCGATGATGACGAGAACACACCAGAACATGAGGAAGATCGTGAACAGCGAGATGGCGAACTTTCGGTCAGCCGGGTTGGTGGCCGGGTTCTTGTCGATATAAGGCGCCATCATCAACAGGAACAGGCCCATACCGGGGATCGTCACGCCGGCCACCATCGGGTGCCAGATGGTCAGCATCTCCTGGAGGCCGAGGAAGTACCACGGGGCCTTGGACGGGTTCGGCGTCTGGTTGAAGTTGGCCGTCTCCAACAATGGCGCTCGGACGAGGGCGGAGAAGATCGTCAACAGCGCCATGAGGCTGAGCATCGCGACGAACTCGCCCACGAGCAGGTGGGGCCAGGTGTGGACCTTGTCGGTCGCCTCGGCCCGGGTCTGCTGGATGGACCCGGCCTTGACGACGGTCAGCAGGCGCTGGGTGTGTCCCCCGGGGCCCGTGGCCGTGGGGGCCGGCGTGGGGCTTGCCGCGGTAGGCCTTTCCATAGGCAGTGTCGGCGGCCGAGTGGCCCGCGTGGTCGGACCCGGCGGGCGGTCCGCCGTCGGTGTCGCAG
>CAZCVW010000308.1:0-4373 GCA_964502185.1 uncultured Burkholderiales bacterium | reverse complement strand
GGCCGCCCTGGGCCGGGCCGGCGCCGGGGGCGTCTTCGTCACCAGCCCCGCCTTCCAGAAGAGCGGCCCGGGTGCCACGGGTCGGTACCTCGGGTTCGCCGTCCTGGTCGACGGCGTGTCGCCCCTCACGCTCGTCTACGGCGAGGTGCTCCTCGACCGGCCGGCCGATCCCGGCCAACCGGCCGAGGACCGCAGCACCCAAGCCTTCGGCGACCTGGAGGGCGGGTTCTACGTCGGCAACCGGATCGACGCCGGACAGGCCGTGATCGTCAGCCCGGGCTTCGACGGTTCCGGCCGGGTGGTGACCCGCCCGGTGACGATGGGCGCCGACGAGTGGCTGCTGGCCGTCTCGCCCCGTGAACCGCTGGTCGGCGCGCTGGCCCAACGCCAGCCCTGGATCCTGCTCCTCGCCGGGCTGTTCACGGCGGTGCTGGTGGGCGCCCTCGTCGAGGTGCTGCTCCGGCGCCGGCAGTACGCCGACGCCATGGTGGCGGAGCGGACCGTCCAGCTCCAGGCGTCGCTCCGGGACCTCGACGCGACCCAGGCCCGCCTGGTGCAGCAGGAGCGCCTGGCCGCCATCGGCCAGCTGGCGGCGGCCGTCGGGCACGAGCTGCGCAACCCGCTCGGCGTCCTCTCCAACGTGATCTACCTCCTGGGGAGCCGGCTCGGCCGGGAGGACCCGTGGATCGACCGGCAGCTCAAGACGGCCGAGCGGGAGGTGGCCGCCTCCACCCTCATCGTGTCCGACCTGTTGCAGTACTCCCGGCCCCGGGAACCGATGTTCGGCGAGGTCGACGTGGCCGAACTGCTGGAGGAGGTCCTGTCGGTGGCGCCGCCGCCCGACGGGGTCGAGGTGGCCCGCCACTTGGCCGACGACCTGCCCTTCATGCGGGCCGACCGGGACCAGCTGCGCCAGGTGCTCCTCAACCTGGTCTGCAACGCCTACGACGCCATGCCCGGCGGCGGCCTCCTCGTGCTGGAGGCCGACCGGGTCCCCGAGGGCGTCCGGCTCATGGTGGCCGACACCGGCGCCGGCATCGACGACGACACCCGAGCGCGTCTGTTCGAGCCCTTCTTCACCACCAAGGCCAAGGGGATCGGGCTCGGCCTGGCGGTGGCCCACCGCATCGTGGAAGACCACGGAGGTTCCTTGATCGCGAAGGCCAACACGGGGGCGGGAGCGTCGTTCAACGTCACGCTGCCCGCCGCCGGCGTACCGGCGCCGGCGGTTCCGTGAACTCCGGGACCGCCCGGAGCGTCCTCGTCGTCGACGACGAGCCCGGCATACGCGACACGCTGGCCGAGATCCTCCGGGACGTCGGCTACGACGTGACCACGGCGGTGAGCGGCGACGATGCGCTGCTCCGGCTGAGCCAGGAGGACTTCGACGTCGTCCTGATGGACATCCGCATGCCGGGGCGCGACGGCATCTCGGTCCTCCAGGAGATCGGCGGCCCGCCGCCGACGGTCGTGATGATGACGGCCTACGCCGTCGAGGAGCAGTTGCGGGCGGCGGTGGAAGCCCAGTCCTTCGCCGTCGTCCACAAGCCCGTGCCCGTCCCCTACCTCATCGACCTCGTGGCGAAGGCGGCCGCAGCCTGATGATGCCGGAGTGGACCGAGCGGGAACCGGGCGACGTCGAGGTGCTCGTCGTCGACGACGACCGGGGCACCCGCGAGACGCTGGTCGACATCCTGGCCTTGGCCGGGGTCACCGCCCGTGCCGTGGCCACCGCCACCGAGGCCCTGGCCGTCCAGCGGGCCGGCGGCGTGGCCCTCGCCCTGGTCGACTACCGGCTGCCCGACGGCACCGGCCTCGAGCTCGCCGCCCGCCTGAAGGAGGCCGACGGGGAGCTGCCCGTCCTCGTGTTGACGGGGAACGCCACGCTGGAGACGGCGGTGGCGGCCGTCGGCCAGGTCGACGAGTACCTGACGAAGCCGGTCGTCGCCGAGCGGCTGCTCCGGTCGGTGCGAGCCGGCCTCGACCGGCGCCGCCTCGTGCGGGAGAACCAGAGCCTGCTGACCCGGCTCCAGGTCGCCAACGCCACCCTGGAAGCCCGGGTGGAGGAGCGGACCGAGGAGCTGCGCGCCGACCAGCAGCGGCTGGCCGAGGCGCAGGGCACCGCCCGCATCGGCAGCTGGGAATGGGACGTCCGGTCCCGGCAGCTCACCTGCTCGGCCGAACTCGTGCGGCTCTTCGGCCTCGGCCCCGGCGACCCCGTCAGCGCCGAGGACCTCTTCGTCCACGTCCACCCCGGCGATGCCGCCCTGCTGGAGGCGGAGGTCCGCGCCGCCCTGGAGAGCGCCCGGCCCTTCACCTTCGAGCTGCGGGTCCAGCCGCCCGGCGAGGAGGTTCACTGGCTGCGGACGCAGGGCCGGACCGAGTGCGCCGACGACGGCGAGGTCTCCCACATCGTCGGCACCAGCCAGGACATCACCGACCGCAAGCGGGCCGAGGGCCAGTTCCGCGACCTGCTGGAGGCGGCGCCCGACGCCATGGTCATCGTCGCCGAGGACGGCACGATGGTGCTGGTCAACCGGCAGGCGGAGCACCTCTTCGGCTGGTCCCGGCACCGGATGATCGGCCAGCCGGTCGAGATGCTGCTGCCCGGCCGGCTCCGGGAGGCGCACCGGTCCCACCGCGGGGGCTACCAGGACAAGCCCGAGGTGCGGGCCATGGGGGCGAAGATCGACCTGATGGCGTTGCGGGCCGACGGCACCGAATTCCCCGTCGAGATCAGCCTGGCACCCGTCCAGACCGACGGCGGCGTCGTGGTGTCGGCCGTCATCCGGGACATCACCGAGCGGAAGCGGGCGGAGGCGGACCTCGCCCACCAGGCCCTCCACGACGCCCTGACCGGCCTCCCGAACCGGGTGCTCCTGATCGACCGGCTGGGCCAGGCGCTGGCCGGCGCCCGCCGCACCGGGCAGGGCGTGGCCGTCCTCTTCCTCGACGTGGACCGCTTCAAGCTGGTGAACGACAGCCGGGGCCACGCCGCCGGCGACGAGCTCATCGTGGGCGTCGCCCGCCGTCTCCACGAGGCGGTCCGGCCGAGCGACACGGTGGCCCGGTTCGGGGGTGACGAGTTCGCCGTCGTCTGCCAGGACGCCGGCTCGGTGAGCGAGGCGCTCCGCCTGGTCGAGCGGGTCTTGAGCGCGATGAGCGACCCGTTCCGGATCGCCGGCGAGGACGTCTTCCTCACCGCCAGTGTCGGCATCGCCCTCTCCGACGGGGAGGGCGCGCCCGAGGCCCTGCTACGGGACGCCGACGCGGCCATGTACCGGGCGAAGAACCAGGGCCGGGCCCGCTGCGAATTCTTCGACGAGACGATGCGGACGGAGGCGGCCGAGCGGCTCGAACTCCAGACCGCGCTGCACTGGGCGGTCGAGCGCGACGAGATGCTCGTCTACTACCAGCCGATCGTGAGCGTGGTCTCGGAGCAGGCGGTGGGGGTCGAGGCGCTCGTCCGCTGGGCCCATCCGGAACGGGGCATCGTGCCGCCCGCCGCGTTCGTGCCGCTGGCCGAGGAATGCGGGCTGATCATCCCCATCGGCGCCTCCGTCCTCCGCCAGGCCGCCCGGGACTACGGCCAGTGGCAGCCGGGCCATCCCGACCCCCGCTTCACCCTGGCGGTGAACCTGTCGGCCCACCAACTGCGCCATCCCGGTCTCGTCCAGCAGGTGCGGGCCACGTTGGCCGAGCACGACCTCGACCCACGGGCGCTGTTCCTCGAGCTCACCGAGAGCGTGTTGATGGAGGACATCGATCGGAACACCGCCACGCTGCTGCAGCTGCGGGCGCTCGGTGTCCGGCTGGCCATCGACGACTTCGGGACGGGCTACTCGTCGCTCACCTACCTGAGGCGGTTCCCGGTCGACGTCGTGAAGATCGACCGCTCGTTCGTGGCCGGGCTCGGCATCAATCGCCGGGACACCACGATCGTGCGCAGCGTGATCGAACTGGCCCACGCCCTCGACCTGCAGGTGGTGGCGGAAGGCATCGAGCGCCCCGAGCAGCTCGACGAGCTCCGCGCCCTCGGCTGCGACCTGGCTCAGGGCTTCCTGTTCCTGCCGCCGGTGCCGGCCGCCGCCCTGGCCGCCTGGCTGGAGGCCCGCCGCCTCCACCCGGCCCCTTCCGTCCTGTCGCTCAGGGGGGTGACCTGAAACGTTTCGGTGAGCTGGCGCGTTTCTGTAGGTGGCGCCATTTCCCCGTGGCTTTTCGCGCGCTGAGGGACGGAGGAGCATGCCCCCCACATCTCACCGTCAGCGTGTGCCGGCGATGCTCGTCGTCGCCTTCGTCGGGTCGCTGATCTACGCCGTCGCCGGGGCCGCCCCGCCCGACGGCGGCGGCTCGCCGGCCCAGGACTGCCCCCC
>CAZCVW010000307.1:0-4393 GCA_964502185.1 uncultured Burkholderiales bacterium | reverse complement strand
CGAAGTGATGTATATGCCGGTGAGCCGACGTATACTGAGCGGGATGAAACGCCTCCAGATCTACATCGAGCCGGAGATGGACGAGGCTCTCGCTCGGGAGGCGGCGCGCGAGGGTGTTTCGAAGGCCGCCATCATCCGGCGGCTCATCGCCGTGCATGCGGGCGGGAAGGCGGCCGACCCGATCGACGACCTCGTCGGTGTGTTCCCGGAGGCACCGGGAAGGGTCGACGACGTCGTGTACGGCGAGTGAAGCTCGTCGACACCTCCTTCTGGGTGGCGTTGTTCTTCGCCGGCGATCCGCACCACTCGGAAGCCCGGGCTCTCTGGACCGGCGAGGCCGACTCCCTGCTGTGCACCAACCATGTCCTCGGCGAAACCTGGACGTTCCTACGGCGTCGCCGAGGTCACGCCGACGCCGTGCGGGCCATCGACGCCATCGGTGGGAGTCCGAGGGTGGCGCAGCTCCAAGTCGAACGAGAGGTCGAGGAGGAGGCCTGGGTCTGGCTCCGTCGTCACGACGAGCGGGAGTACTCCTTTGTCGATGCGACCAGCTTCGCCGTGATGCGGCGACGCCGGCTGCGCCAGGCACTGGCGTTCGACGGCGACTTCGGCGCGGCCGGGTTCATCGAGGTCCGCCCGTGAGCTCCAGCCTGGAACTCCATGGCCGCGCCCGGGCGCAGCGGCGCCCCTATCCTCGATCAGGCCATCGCCTGGGTGGACTGCGAACTCCGCCAGGCCGTCGACTGCGGCGGCCACACGCATGAACTACGGCGGCTGAGGAACCGAGGAGCACGTTGCACCACATCGACCCGCAGGTGGACGACTACGTCGCGGGCCTCGTCCGGGCCGGACACGGGCACAAGGTGCTGGACGAGATGGAGGCCCGGGCGCAAGCCGAAGGCTTCCCCATCGTGGGCCGGGGTGAGGGCCGGATGCTGGAACTGGCGGCCCGCTCGATCGGCGCCCGCCGGATCATCGAGCTCGGCTCCGGCTTCGGCTACTCGGCCTACTTCTTCGCCCGGGCCGTCGGCCCGGACGGCAAGGTGACCTGTACCGAGGAGAGCGCGGAGCTCGTCCGCGACGCCGAGGGGTACCTCCAGCAGGCCGGGCTGTGGGACCGGGTCGACTACCGGGTGGCGGACGGCCTCGGCGTCCTCTCCGAGAGCGACGAGACGTTCGACGTGGTCTACGTCGACACCCACAAGTTCCAGTATCCCGAGGCGTGGCGCCAGGCCCGCACCCGCATCCAGGTCGGCGGCCTGTACCTGTGCGACAACGTGCTGTGGCGCGGGATGGTGCCCAGAGGCGAGGACGACAGCGTCTTCCCGGGTTGGCCCGACGCCATCCGGGAACACAACGAGATGATCTTCGCCGACCCCGACTGGATCACGCACCTCGACCCCACCCGTGACGGCGTGCTGGTCGCCCTGCGTGTCGCCTGACCCCGTCGCCGGCGCTATGAGCTCCGCCGGAAGTCAAAGACGCAGCGAAGAGGGGCGAGGGTTCCAGCGGAACCGGGGGCAGTTTTTATACCTATGAGGTACAAAAGTTGCCCCCGGCGCGCTCCGGCCCACCCGCTCTCGTTCTGAGCGCCTTTGCCTTTCGGGATCCGCCCGAATTGCCGATCCCGCCGTGCTGCCTCTGTTCAGCTCCCACCGGCCAGCAGGTTCCCCAGGCGGGTGAGGCCCTCGACCAGGTCGTCGTCGCCGAGGGCGTAGGAGAAGCGGGCGTAGCCGGGAGCCCCGAAGGCCTCGCCGGGGACGAAGGCCACGCCGACCGCCTCGAGCGCCACCTCGGCCAGCTCCAGGGTCGTCTGCGGGCGCTTGCCGGCCAGGTCGCGGCCGAGCGCGCCCTCCATGGACGGGAAGGCGTAGAAGGCGCCCTCGGGCTCCATGCAGCTCACGCCGGGCATCGCCGTGAGCATCCCGTACATCCGCTGCCGGCGCCGGTCGAACGCCTCCCGCATCCGGCGCGGGGCGTCGAGGCTGCCGCGCAGCGCGGCCACCGCCGCCGCCTGGGAGACGTTGCACACGTTCGAGGTGGTGTGCGACTGGAGATTGGTGGCGGCGGCGACCACGTCGGTCGGCGCGATCATCCAGCCCACCCGCCAGCCGGTCATGGCGTAGGTCTTCGAGACGGCGTTGACGACTACGCAGCGGTCCGCGATCTCGGGCACCACCACCGGCATGGACATGGCCGTGCGGCCGCCGTAACAGAGCTGCTCGTACATCTCGTCGCTCAGCACCCACAGGCCCGCCTCCACCGCCCAGCGCCCTAGCGCCTCGACGTCCTCCTTGGCGTAGATCGCACCCGTCGGGTTGGAGGGCGAGACGAACAGCAGCGCCTTGGTCCGCTCGGTGCGGGCCTCCTCCAGCTGCTCGACGCTCACCCGGAATCCGGTCGACTCGTCGGTCGGCACCGGCACCGGCACACCGCCGGCCAGGGCGATGGCCTCGGGGAAGGTGACCCAGTAGGGGGCGGGGACGAGCACCTCGTCCCCCGGGTCGAGGATGGTGGCGAACGCGTTGGCGATCGCCTGCTTACCGCCGTTGGTGATGAGGACCTGGTTGGGCTCGATCTCGTAGCCCGAGTCCCGCAGGGTCTTGGCCGCCACCGCCTCCCGCATTTCGGGCAGGCCGGCGGTGGGCGAGTAGCGGTGTGAAGCCGGCTTCCGGGCCGCCTCGACCGCCGCTTCGACAATGTGCTCGGGCGTCGGGTAGTCCGGTTCACCGGCCCCGAAGCTGAACACCGAGACGCCCGACGCCTTCAGCGCCTTGGCCTTGGCGTCGATGGCCAGTGTGGCCGACTCGGCGATGGCGCCGACGCGGGCAGAGATTCGCGGAAGCTGGTTGTGCATTTGAATTCGCCCTCCCCTGGGGTGTGCCCGCGATAGTGGCATTGATGGGCGAGCCGACACCCAACATAACGATCCCTCCGGACCTGCTCCCGGCCGACGGGCGCTTCGGCTCCGGGCCGTCCAAGGTCCGGCCCGAGGCGGTCGCCGCCCTGGCCGAGGCGGCCGGCGGCTACCTGGGCACCAGCCACCGGCGCCCGACCGTGCGCTCCGTCGTGGGGCGCATACGGGCCGGCTTCGCCGACCTGTTCAACCTGCCTGGCGGCTACGAAGTGTTGCTCGGCAACGGCGGGAGCACCGCCTTCTGGGACGCCGCCGCCTTCGGGCTCATCGAGCGCCGCAGCCAGCATCTCTCCTTCGGCGAATTCTCCTCCAAGTTCGCCGCGGTCACCGCCGGTGCGCCTCACCTGGAAGCCCCGGACGTGATCGTCTCGGAGCCGGGCACGCACCCGTCGCCCGCCGCCCGCCCGGGAATCGACGCTTACGCCCTCACCCACAACGAGACGTCGACCGGGGTCACCGCCCCCGTCCGCCGTCCGGAGGGGGCGGATCCCGGCGCCCTGGTGCTGGTGGACGCCACGTCCGCCGCCGCCGCGATCCGGGTCGACGCCGGGCAGTTCGACGTCTACTACTTCGCCCCCCAGAAGGTGCTCGCCTCCGACGGCGGACTGTGGCTGGCGGCCTGCTCGCCGGCCGCCATCGAGCGGATCGAGCGCCTCGGGAGCGGCGAGCGGTGGATCCCGAGGTCGCTCAGCCTTGTGCTGGCGCTGTCGAACTCGCGTCTCGACCAGACGTACAACACCCCGGCGCTGGCCACCCTGTTCCTGCTTGCCCACCAGTTGGAGTGGATCCTCGGCGAGGGTGGCCTGGAGTGGGCGGCGACCCGCTGCGAGACGTCCTCGGGGACGCTCTACCGCTGGGCGGAGGCGCACCCGCTGGCCTCGCCGTTCGTGGCCGAGCGGGCCGAGCGCAGCCCGGTCACGGTGACCATCGACCTCGACCCCGCCGTCGACGCGGGGGTGGTCTCCAAGGTGCTTCGGGCCAACGGCGTGCTCGACACCGAGTCGTACCGCAAGCTCGGGCGCAACCAGCTGCGGCTGGCCTGCTTCCCGGCCATCGAGCCCGAGGACGTCACCCGCCTCGTGGGGACCCTCGACTACGTGCTCGAAGAACTCGCTTCTCGCTGATCCTCCGTTCAGCAGCGGGCCTTCTGCTTTCGGCGGCTGCCGCCGGGTACGGCCCGCTGCGGGCGGCCGGCCCTCATCTCGATCTCCCCGAGGGCTTCAGTTACCGCCGTATGTAGCTCATCACCTATCTCGTAAGGCACAATGGACACTTGCTCGACAGTGGTGCCAGGGGAGTGGCCCCAGGGGAGTGGTCCCAGGGAAGTGGTTATGGTCGGATCGAGGCGACGAGCGCGGGCAGTGATGGCGGCGGCGCTGCTGCTCGCCTTGGCCGGCCCGCTTCCGGCTACCCCGGCGGCGACCGGCGTGAGCGTCGCCGCCCAGCCCACCGCCGGAACGAACCTGGTGGAGGGGG
>CAZCVW010000306.1:0-4400 GCA_964502185.1 uncultured Burkholderiales bacterium | reverse complement strand
ATCGGGGTTGTCCTCCAGGAGGGCGGCCGCCGTCAGCATCATCCCGGGGGTGCAGAAGCCGCACTGCAGGCCGTGCTCCTCCTTGAAGCCCTCCTGGACCGGATGCAGCTCGCTCGGCCACCCCAGGCCCTCGACCGTCGTGATCTCGTGGCCGTCGGTCTGCACGCCGAACAAGGTGCAGGACTTCACGGGAAGACCGTCGAGCAAAATGGTGCAGGCCCCGCAGCTCGTCGTGTCGCACCCGAGGTGCGTCCCGGTCATCCCGAGGATCTCTCGGATCATGTGCACACACAGCAGACGGGGCTCCACCTCGACGACCCGGGGTTCCCCGTTGACCGTGACGGTGATCTGCGTTACCTCCACGAGGGTCTCCTTTAGACGTGGGCCGCGACGGTCTCGAAGCGGCGCATCCTGATGTCCACGGGCTCCCGGCCCGCGGCCGTCTCCAGGGCGCGCACCATGAAGGTCCGCACCAGATGCCGCTTGTACTCGGCGCTCCCCCGGTGGTCCGTTTGCGGCTTCGCCACCTCGGCCGCCAAACGGGCCGCCGTTTCGATGGTGCGCTCGTCCAACCCCCCTGCGACCAGGGCCCGTTCCGCGTCGACGCACTTGAGGTTGGTAGCCCCTACGCCGGTAAGGCCGATTCCCGCTCGCGTGATCGAGCCGCCGGAGAGGTCGAGATGGACGGCGACGCCGACGGTGGCGAAGTCCCCGACCTTGCGTTCGAGTTTGTGGTAGACGCCGAACGGCCGCCCCGACGGCATGGGGACCGTCGCCCCGATGGCGAACTCGTCGGGCCGGAGCGTGGTCTGGAACGGACCGAGCAGGAACTCGGTCAACGGGATCCGCCGCTCACCGGACGTGCTGCGGGCGACCACCTCGCCCCCCATGGCGAGCATGACGGCCCCCCAGTCGCCTTGCGGATCGGCATGGCACAGCGAGCCGACGAGGGTGCTCCGCCCGCGGACGAGCGGGTCAGAGATCTGCGGCGCCACCGACGCCATCAACGGGTAGCGCGACCGGACGAGCTCGGACCGCACCAAGGTCCGGTTGCGGACCAAGGCCCCGACCCGCAGCTGCCCGCCGGCCTCCGTGAGGTCGTCGAGGCCGGGGATGTTGTTGACGTCGATGATGGCCGACGGGCTGGCGAACCGTAACTTCATGAGCGGGATGAGGCTCATCCCGCCGGACAGAACCTTGGCCTCGCCCTGGTACATGGCGAGCAGCTGGAGCGCCTCCTCGATTGACGACGGCGCCTCATAGTGAAAACGCGACGGATACACCTCGTCTCCTTTCCGCTGTAGGTCAGCCGCCCGCTCGGGAGGAGCCGGTTCCTCCGCCGCCCGAGGGGCGGGGAGGCAGCGACACCCGCCGGGCGCGCTGCTCCGGGATGGCGACCGGGGTCGACTCCGGCTCCGGGTCCGGCCGCGCCTCCTGGTGTGGAGGCCAGGGACCGGGTACCGGTTGCCCCGCGACCTTGAACAGGCCGACCACCTGCGGCCAGGCCCAGATGCTGGGGCTCTTGCCCTCAGTCTCCTTGGGCACGTGCTTGATGAGGTCGTAAATGCGCGGGTTCCCGCGCGCGTCCTCCGACCGGTCAGCCACTTCTATCCCCCCGGTTTTGCCTCCGCCATATAGGGAATGCCGCCCAACCGGCGCAGACTTTCTTGGCAGCGTTGTAACCCTATATCCGCCAGCTTGTAAGGAAAAGGTCGCTATAAGGACATGGTTATTCTGCCGGGCAACCGACAGAATGTATGACCCCGCGACGAGCAGGCCGGTGCGCACGAACGACCCTGCATGGCCGTCCCCACACATCCCCCGGGACGGTCGTGCCCGCGCCGGCTGGTCCGACCGGACCACTGTGACGATCGCACGGCCCGGCCGGTGCCTAACAGGGATGAATAAGGGTTCGGTTATCTGGCCGCTCCAACTGGGTTGCCGGTGTGTTAAATCCTTCTTGTGACACTCACGCAGTTGGAGTGCTTTGTGCTGGTCGCGCGCCTGGGCTCGGTGACTGCGGCGGCGCGCGCCCTGGGCGTCAGCGAGCCCGCGGTCTCCAGCGCCCTTGGCGCCCTTCGTCAGCATCTCGGTGACCCGCTGGTCGGACGGGGAACGACCGGGATGGAACTGACGTCCGCCGGCCGGTACCTGGTGCCCATCGCCTCACAGATGATCCACCTGGGGGCCGAAGCTCAGGCCATCGTCCGTCAGGCCCGGGGCGCCGCCCCCGAGTTGCGGATCCTCGCATCGAGCACCATCGCCGAGTACGTCGCTCCGTCGCTGGTCGAGACCTTCACCAAGAGAAGCGCGGCCAGTGAGGCGACCGTCGGGGTGGCGACCACGGCCGAGATGCAGGCCTTTCTCCAGGAGCGACTCGCCGACCTCGCCCTCGGACCGAAGTTGACCGGCGACGGATCCGTCAAGCTCGAGAGCCAGCCGGTCATGCGCTGTTCCCTCCAGCTGCTGACCAGCCCCCGCAGCCGACTGGCGGGCGTCCGGGGGCTCGCTCCCTCAGCCCTCGCCGACGTCGACTGGCTCATCGACCCGGCCGGCACCGACCCGTCCTCGACCGTCAGCCAGCTCATCGGCCGCCTCCGGGTGCCCGACCGCCGTGTCCTCGTGCTTCCGAGCCAGACCGCGGCGCTGGCAGCCGCCGCCGACGATGACGCGGGCATCGCCCCGGCCGTCACCCACCTGGCGGCATCCGAGGTGCGCCGGGGGGCCGTCGTCCCCGTCGACGTGGCCGGGTTTCCGCTCCCCATGCTCTGGCACGTCTCCACCCTCTCGCCGGACCGCGCCTCGATCACCGCCGGCGCGTTCCGCCGCTTCCTGACCACTCCCGTCGCCACCCAGATCATGCTCGAGCCCGCCCGGGGAGTTCCCCCCCACCGCTTCAAGCCTCCCGTCTACGTGACCCTCTGGAACTGATACGAAAGCGACGGGAGGTTGACGGGTGAAGGAGCTGCTCGAGGACCTGGAACGCTGGCGGGTGGCGGGCAAGCGAGCCGCCCTGGCCCGTGTCGTGGACATGAAGGGCTCGGGCCCGCGCGATCCCGGGGCGGCCATGGCGGTCAACGAGGACGGCGAGGTGGTCGGCTCGGTATCGGGAGGCTGTGTGGAGGGCGCGGTGCTCACCGAGAGCCTCTCGGTCCTGCGCAAGGGTGAGCCCAGGCTGGTCAGCTACGGCATCGCCGACGAGGACGCCTTCTCTGTCGGCCTCACCTGCGGTGGGACGATCCACATCTTCATCGATCCTCCGGACGAGACCGGCGAGGCCATCCAGGAGGCGCTCCGCACCGGCGAGCCCGCCGCCCTGGCCACCGTCATCGACGGGCCGGGGCCCGGGGTTCCGGGTGTCCCCGTAAAGGTCGGCGGCAAGCTCCTGGTCCGCCCGGACGCCGAACCCATCGGCACCCTGGGCGACCCCGACCTCGACCGGGTGGTGACCCGCGACGCCCTCGGCGAGCTGGAGGTGGGCCGAACCGGGATGCGCCACTACGGCCCCCACGGCGAAGCCCGCCGGGAAGAGGGCGTGGCCATCTTCATCGAGTCCTTCGCCCCGCCTCCCCGGATGGTCATCTTCGGCGCCATCGACTTCACCGCCGCCCTGGCCCGGGTGGGCAAGGTGCTCGGCTACCACGTCACCGTGTGCGACGCCCGCCCGGTGTTCGCCACCCCGGCCCGCTTCCCCATGGCCGACGAGGTGGTGGTCGACTGGCCCGACCGCTACCTGGCCGGCGTTGGCGCCGGGCTCGGCCCCCGGGACGTGGTGTGCGTCCTCACCCACGACCCCAAGTTCGACGTCCCTGCCATCCAGGCCGCCCTCGGCACCAAGGTGGGGTACCTCGGGGCGATGGGCTCCCGGCGCACCCACGGCCAACGGGTCGAACGCCTCCGGGAGGCCGGCGTGGACGAGTCGGGCCTGGCTCGGGTGATGGCTCCCATCGGCCTCGACATCGGCGCCCGCACCCCGGAGGAGACCGCCGTGGCCATCTGCGCCGAGGTCATCGCCCTGCGCACCAGCCGGGCCGCCCCGTCACTGCGCGATGCGCACGGCCCGATCCACGCATAGAGGATCCTGGCGAGCCGATGGCGGCCAGCACGGCGTCGAGAGCATCGAGCGAATGGCCGCTCACCAGGGTGTCGACGTGGGGCAGGGCGGCGGCCATGCCGGCCACCAGGGGCTGGTACCGCTCGCTGGCGGTGCGGGGGTTGACCCAGACGATGCGGTGGGCGAGTCTCGCCAGGCGGGCCATCTGCTCGCCGAGGACGGCCGGGTCGCCGCAGTCCCAGCCATCGGAGACGACGACCACCACCGCCCCCCGGGCGATCCCCCGCCGGCCGTACCGGTCGTTGAAAGCGGCCAGCAGAGATTTTTTGAACTCGAAAATTTTTTT
>CAZCVW010000305.1:0-4418 GCA_964502185.1 uncultured Burkholderiales bacterium | reverse complement strand
CCTGCGAGAAGACGAACACCTTGCGGCCGTCGATCTGCCCCCACCCGGTGACGACCCCGTCGGTGAGAGGCCGGGACCGCTCGATGTCGAAGCCGTGCGCCCGGTGCCGGGCGAGCATGTCGAGCTCCACGAAGGTCCCCGGGTCGAGCAGGATCTCGAGCCGCTCCCGGGCGGTGAGCTTCCCCCTGGCGTGCTGCCGCTCGACCGCCGCCTCACTCCCGGCGTGCCGAGCGGCCTCCTTGAGCTTCGCCAGCTCGTCCAACCGCTCATGCATCGAATGCGGCACCGGAGCGGGAGCCACGGCCCCCTCATCCCCGTGCAACGCCTCCGCCTCCGCCTGCTCCTGGATCTCCGACTCCTCAACAGCCATCCACCCAGGGTACTTCCGCGCCTCCACCAGCCCCGGTACTGGGCCCCGCCCCGACTGATCCGCCGCCAAGGCCTAAACGGTCGCCAGCGACAGCGCCAGACCCAGAACCTCAGAGGCTCGAGAAACCAGCGGGCCCAAGCGACGGATGCCCATGGTCCCGACGTCGATCCCGTTGTCGTAGAAGCCCAGTCCGTGGAAGCCGGTGGTCACCAGCACGCCGAGGGCCCGGCCGTCGTTGGTGATGACACCGCTGCCGGAGTCACCCGGGAGGGCGAGCCCGTTGGCGTAGACGTGACTCGGGCTCGGCAGCCCCAGGGCCACGCCGGAGCGGGCGGGGAGGGTGCTGCCGATACCGATGCCCTGGCCGTAGTACTCGATGACCACAGGGTCGGCCACCAGGTCGTTGTTGATGCCGGTCGGGCCGCCGAAGTGGCACATCTCGGGGCTGGCTTCGACACCCGGGTCGAGCCGGATGAGGGCGAAGTCGCGCTCGGTCTTCTGCTCCAGCGCGGCGTAGGCGAACTCGCCGACCCGGTTGCCGTCGGTGTCCTTCGCCGCGGGGCCGGCCCCAGCCGCCCAGACCTGCTCACCGGCGTCGAGCTCGGTGGGCCCGGCCCCCAGGATGCAGTGGCCGGCGGTGCCGATGAACCGCTGCCCATCGGGCGCGGTGAAGAGGAAGTTGTAGGTGCACAGGCCGATGTCGGTCACGACCCGACCGCCCGGGCGCACACCGGGGCACGTCCCCGGCGAGGCCGGGATGGCTCCGTTGGCGGCGGGCACGGCGATCAGGCTGCAAGCCTGGCCCCCGAGCGAGAAGCCGTCCGATTTCGACCCGCGGGCCGAGCCGAGCGTGGGCGTCACCGCCGCGACCAGAGCCGCGAAAAGGACCATCAGCACCGCTCGACGCATGGTTGACCCCCGGGAGCCCGCAAAAAGGACGAATGCCCCTCTGGCTTCGACGCCTGGGCCATCAACCCCTGCTCATCCGGTCTGAAGCGTGAGGGTGATTCCCAGGACTTCCTGGGCCCGGGCCACCTGCGGGCCGAGGCGGGTGATGCCGATGGGCCCCATCTCGACGCCTTCACCGTGGAGCCGGAACTGAGGACCGAGGTTGGTGAGCACGCCGACAGCCCGGCCGTCGTCCGAGATCACCCCGGCGCCGGAGTCGCCCTGGATGGCCGGCCCGGCGGCCAGGACCACGTCGGGGTCCGGCATGCTCGTCGCCACGGCCGTGCGGGCGGGCAGCAGTGCGCCGACAGCGAGACCGCTGCCGTAGTAGTGCAGGACGACGGGGCCGAAGGTCAGGTCGTCGTTGAGGCCGGTCGGCCCGCCGAAGTGGCACATCGCCGGGTTCGCCTCGACGTCCGGATCGAGGCGGACGAGGCCGAAGTCCTTCGGCTCCTCGAGCACGGCGTAGGCGAACTCCCCGATCCGCTGATCGCCACTGACCGGAAGGCCCTGCTCGGGGGCGGAGTCGACTTCCGGCCCTTGGCCGGGGGCCCAGCTCATCTCACCGGCGTCCTCGACGACGGAGCCGCTGCCCAGCGCGCAGTGACCGGCCGAGCCGATGTAGCGCCGGCCGTCCGAGCCGAGGAACAGGAAGTTGAACGTGCACAGCCCACTCCGGGCCTTGGAATAGTGGAACGCGCCGGGCCGGACGCCGGGGCAGGTGCCGACGCCGACGGGCGTAGCCGACTCGGCCAGGGGAATCGGCACCGGTGCCGGCGGGGACGCCGGAACCGTCGTGTCCGTCCGTACCCCGGCGGTCGCCAGGGCCAGGGAGAGCCCCAGCTGCTGCTCGGCCCGCCGGATCTGCGGCCCGAGCCGGGTGATGCCCAGGTTCCCGGCCCCGACCCCGTTCTCGGCGCCGTTCGCGATGCCGTTCGCGATGCCGTTCGCGATGCCGTTCGCGATGCCGTTTTCCGGGCTCGGGTAGGCCTGCGGGCCGCTGGTGACGACCACCCCGACCGCCAGGCCGGTGGCGTCGATGACCGCCGCCCCGGAGTCGCCGGCCACCACGACGCCCACGGCGGCCGTCCGGTCGGGGTCCGGCATCCCGGGAGCGATCGCAGTGCGGGCCGGGAGGGTGGAGCGGGCGCCCATCCCGTTGCCCCAGTAGCGCAGGACGAGCGGGTCGGCCGACACGGTCTCGTTGATACCCGTGGGCCCGCCGAAGTGACACATCTCCGGGTTGGTGTCCACCCCGGGGTCGACGCGGATGAGGGCGAAGTCCTTGGGCCGCTGGAAGATGGCGTAGGCGAACTCGCCGATCCGCCGGCCGGCCCCGTCCTCCACCACGGGCCCGGTTCCGACCGGCCAGACCACCTCGGCCAGGCTCTCGGGGGCCGTCCCGAGGGCGCAGTGCCCCGCGGTGCCGACGAAGCGTTGCCGATCGGGAGCCCGGAAGACGAAGTTCAACGAGCAGCGGGCCCCGTTGGTGATGATCACGCCTCCGGGCCGGACTCCCGGGCAGGTGCCGGTGGCAACCGGAAAAACGCCGCCAGGGGAAGATCCAGCCGGTCCGGCTGGGCGCGACCTCGAGGGCGGGAGGCACGGCTCGGCGACCGGGTCACCGGGCGAGGCGGTCGCGATTCTGCGGCTGTAGGCCGCATGAGCGCTACCACCTGGGACGCCGGCCGCGCTGACGGCGGCTACCGCCAGTACCAGCGCCCCAAGCCGCACCCCCACGACCACCCAGTGTAGGCACCGACCCCACCGAAAGAGGGGGCGGGACGGGGGAAGTGCTCAGTGCTGCTCGGCGGACTCCTCGACGAGTTCAATGAGCGTCCCGAAGGCGGCCTTCGGGTGCACGAAGGCCACCGTGGTGCCCCGGCTACCCCGGCGGGGAACCTGGTCGATCACCCGGTGACCCTCGCCCTTGACCCGGTCGAGCGCCTCGGAACAGCTGTCCACCCGGTAGCCCACATGGTGCATCCCCTCGCCCCGGGCCTCGAGGAACTTGGCCACCGGGGAGTCCGGACGGGTGGGGGTGAGCAGCTGGATGTACGAGTCGGCCACCTTGATGAGGGCCTCTTCCACGCCGTCGGTCTCGATCGTCTCCCGGTGGACGGGTTCGACGCCGAAGGTGGCGCGGTAGTACTCGACGGCGGCCTCGAGGTCGCGCACAGCGATGGCCACGTGGTCAATCTCGGTCAGCATTGATCTCAGTCAGCATCGCATCTCCAGCACAGTATCCCTGCGAGCTCAAGCGTGACGGCGGAAGATCGTCACCTTATCGCCGAGGCGGTCGCGCCTCTCCGGGTCGGTGACGCCGAGCCCCTCCTCGGGGGCGAGGCAGAGCACGCCGATCTTGCCCTCATGGAGGTTCTGGTGGACCTGCCAGGCGGCCTCGCCGGTCTCCTCGAGCCGGTAGACGTTTGAGAGGATGGGCTGGATCTTCCCCTGGCCGACGAGGCGGTTGGCCTCCCACGCTTCCCGGTAGTTGGCGAAGTGGGAGCCCTTGATGGTCTTGAGACTCATCCACAGGTACCGGTTGTCGTACTCGATCATGTAGCCGGAGGTGGCCGCGCAGGTGATGATGGTGCCGCCCCGCTTGGCGACGAAGACCGAGGCGCCCATGGTCTGGCGCCCAGGGTGTTCGAACACGGTGTCGGGGTCGCCCCCGGCCATCTCCCGGATGCGGCGGCCGAACCGGCGCCACTCACCGGGATCCTGCGTGCGCTCGTCCCTCCAGAAGCGGAATCCTTCGGCCTTGCGGTCGATGACGTGCTCGACGCCCATCTCGTGGAGGAGATCGACCTTTGCGGGCGAGGAGACGACACCGACCGGGATGCCGCCACCGTTCAGGACGTGCTGGCAGGCGTACCCGCCGAGCCCGCCGCCGGCGCCCCACACCAGGACGACATGGCCCTGCTGGACGAGAGCCCCGTTGGGGCTGGCCAGCATGCGGTAGCTGGTCGAGTTGGTCAAGGCGTTGCAGGCGGCCTCTTCCCACGTGAGGTGGGTGGGCTTCGGCATCAACTGGTTGACCTTGACCACCGACAGCTCGGCCAGCCCGCCGAAGTTCGACTCGAAGCCCCAGATGCGC
>CAZCVW010000304.1:0-4418 GCA_964502185.1 uncultured Burkholderiales bacterium | reverse complement strand
GGGTGGGGGCCGCGGTCGTGCCCGCGGTCGTGGTCGCAGAGGCGGCTGCCGTGGTAGTGGTTGGCGGCGGCGCCGTCGTGGTGGTCCCGTCCGGGTCGGCCCGCGGCGCCGACGGGGCCGTGGTCGTCGTGGACGACGTGTCCTGGGCGGCGGCTCGCTCGCCGTCGCCGTCGTCGCCGGAACACCCCGCGGCCAGGACGGCCGAGACGGCGAGGAGGGCGATCGACCGGGGAAATCTCAGGAGGGGCACGCTCCTATTGTCGTCGCTCGTGGGCTGCACGGGGACTACTCGTGGTCGGTTCAGCCTCGGATGACGGCCGGGGAGTCGGCGTCGGTCAGGAACACCCGGGAGGCGCCCGATCCGTCGGCCAAAGCGGCGTAGGTGTCGGGGGCTCCCTCGCCGCTGTCGACGGCGTAGACGACCGTGTCGTTGTCGAGCCACTCGATCTGGTCGTCGATGTTGTTGTCCTCGGCGAGGACGTGGTCCTCCAGGGTGGCGAGGTCGAGCACCGCCGGCCGCCAGATAGGTCCGCCGTCGTCGGACCCGATCTTGGACTTGAAGGCCAGGCGCGTGCCGTCGGGCGACAGCGACGGGCATTCGACCCCGTCGCGCACCACGTCGAGGCGGCGGGCGTCCACGTCGCCCTTGAGGAGGTACGTGTGCCCGGCCGTCCCCAGCGTGGCGTAGAAGAGACGGGAGTCCGTTTCTCCGGGGACACCCCGAACCCCGGGGGCGAAGGTCACGCCCCAGAAGTTGAAGTCCACCGCGTCGATCCTGGCGCCGTCGCGGTACACGTCGAAGTCTTCTAGGTCGGCGACCCGGGTCGCGTCCTCCATCCGGAAGAGCGTGGTCCGCGTGGAGAAGGTGCCGTCGGCATAGGAGTCGCCGGAGACGAAGACGGTCGTGGCGCCGTAGCGGCCGTCGGGAGAGACCCGGGCCCGGCTGATGACCCCGGCCAGCGTCTGGTGTCCGACCGGCCGGTACTGGTCGTCGAAGAAGATCGCCTGGAAGGGCGAGAAGAGCCCGCCGTCGTTGTTGAGGCAGAGCCCCCGTCCGCCGGCCATGTAGACCCGGAGGCAGGACAGGCCGGTGGCGGCGCGGCGCCCGTCCGGGTCGGCCAGCGAGGCGATCTCCACTCCCCCGGCCCCGCCGAGGTGCATGTTGCGGGCGACGACGTGCGGCTGCTCGCCGATGGCCTCCAGCGTCGCCGCGGGGGCGGCCTCGGCCAGTGCCGGGCGGCTGCGCCCCTCCGCCTGGAGGACGTAGCCGACGGCGCCGGCCAGACAGATGACGCACAGCACGACGAAGGCGGCGAGGCGGCTCGAGCTCCTGGGCGCTGGGCTCACGGTTGCTCCCCTGGCTGATCTCGGTGGGGGGGAGAAGTTTCGGTTCCGGACAGGAGGGCGAGGGCCACGGGCAGCGCGGCGACGAGTCCCACCAGGAAGACCGTGACGCCGAGGTTGGGCCCACCCAGCGTCCACAGCAGGCCGAAGAGGAGCGAGGCGGCGAAGCGGGCCATGGCCGTCACGGTGGTGAGCAGGGCCAGGCCGCTGGTTCGCACCGAGGCGGGCACGGCGGTCGAGGCCATGGCCATGAGCACCCCGTCGGTGGCGGCGTAGTAGGCGCCGAGCAGACCGAGCAGGGCGAGGGCCGTCGGTTTCCCGGGGCCGGCGCTGCGGAGCACCAGGTAGCACCCGACGAGAAGCACGTGGCCTGCGAGGAAGACGGGAACCCGGCCAACCCGGTCGGCGAGGCGGCCGACGGGAACGGCGAGGACGAGGTAGGCGAGGGCGGTCCCCACGAAGAGGAGCGGGAAGGGCGTGGAGCTCATGCCCGTCCGGCGCTGGAAGCTCAGATAGATGAAGGCGTCGCTCACGGTGACGAGGCCCAGCACCGCTCCGGCCACGACCAGGCGCCGGTAGCGGTGCACCCGCAGCAGGTCCGCGGCCGCCCGCAGCGACGGGGCCGGGCCGGAGGCGCCGGCCACCGGCGCACGGTTCTGGACGAAGCAGAAGAGGACCCCGAGACCGACGAGGGCCACGAAGAAGCTGGTGACGAACACCGTGTCGTAGGCGTTCGGGGTCATCTGGAGCAGGAAGAAGGCGAGGACCGGGCCGAGGAGGGCGCCGGCGGTGTCGAGGGCCCGGTGCACGCCGAACGACTCGGCGAGGCGGGCCGGACTGCTCGACAGGGAGATGAGGGCGTCCCGTGGCGCCGTCCGGAGGCCCTTGCCCGTCCGGTCGGCGAGGAGCACGGCGGAGACGGGAGCGACGGTGTGGGAGACGAGCAGGCCGACCTTGCCGACGGCCGACATGGCGTAGCCGAGGCCGGCCACTTCCTTGTAGCGGCCGCGCCGGTCGGCCCAGACGCCGCCGGCGATGCGCAGCAGCCCGGTCATGCCCTGGTAGAGGCCGTCGAAGAGGCCGAAGGCGAGGGGCGAGAAGCCCAGGTGCAGCATCAGGTAGAGCGGCAGCACGGCGTTGACCATCTCCGAGGAGATGTCGGTGAAGAAGCTGGTGGCTCCGAGCGAGACGACGTTGCCGTCGACCCTGCCGGCCTCTTCGCTCGTCTCCGGCGCCCCGACAGGGCCGGCCGGGCGGTCACGTACGGAGCTGTACAACCCGGACTCCCTTCGGCCCTCTTCTATAAACGTCAGTTCTGTAAACGCCACGCCTGGGGAGGCGTCGGTGACTTCGGGATCAAACGGACGGCCGGCCGTGGCAGGAACCCGTGCCCGAGTCGGCGAACGTCTTGCCGGCGACGGGCATGAAGCTCCACTGGTAGCTGTTCTCGCGCAGGGTGAGCTTGAGCACAGCGGGGCTGCCGGTGTGGCGCACCTCACTATTCGGCAGGGGCGAGGCAAAGCTGTAGGCCTCCTTCCCCCCCGTCCCGACGATGATCTGGCGGACACCGAAGGCGCCGTCGAAGGCGGCGTTGGGGGCCTGGGGGGCGAACCGCTCGTAGTCGTGCTCGTGGCCGTTCAGGATGAGTTCGGCGCCGTACTGGTGCAGGGCCGTCCAGAAGGCGGTCGTGGCCGCGTCGCTGCCGTGGGAGGCGCCGGAACTGAACCGGGGGTGGTGCCAGAGGGCCACGGTGCAGCGGGCGGTGCTGGCGGCGAGGTCGGCCCGCAGCCACTGCTCCTGGGCGCTGCCGGCGCCGCAGGGGACGGCCGAGCAGTTGCTGTTGAGCACGACGACGTGCCAGGCGCCGATGTCGTAGCTGTAGTAACCCTTGCCCGGCTCGCCGGCGAGGGCGCCGAAGTAGTTGTAGTAGCCGGTGGCGCCGGACGTGCCGTAGTCGTGGTTGCCAGGGGCGGGCCGGGTGCGACCCCGGTGCCGGCCCCAGGTGGGGCCGTAGCAGTCGCGGAACTGGGTGGCGTTGCCGCTGTCGTAGACGTTGTCCCCGAGGGTGAACACCGTGGCCGACGGGTCGGCGGCGACGACCGAGTCGATCACCTTGGCCGTGCCCTCGTCGTTGTCGTTCGAGCAGCTGGCGATGTCGCCCGCCCCGACGAAGGTGACCGGGGGCACGGTGGTCGACGGACCGGTGGTGGTCGTCGTCGGCGAGCCGGGCACGCCCGGGACGCCGGGTTGGCCGGCGGTGCCGACGCCGGGACCACTCCCGCCGGAGCCGGCGAAGACGACCATGCCCCGGATCGGCTGGTTGAGCCGGGCACCACCCATCGATCCCAGAAAGTCGGCGTCTCCGAAGGCGAAGATCCCGCCGTCGGCGGCGACGAGCCAGTAGCCCCGCCCGCTGGGGTTGGCGGCCATGCCCACGATCGGCCGGTTGAGCGGCGTGCCCCCCATGGAGCCGAAGAACCTGGCGTCGCCGAAGTTGAAGATGCCGCCGTCGGCCGCCGCCAGCCAGTAGCCCTTCCCGGACGGAGTCGTGGCCATGGCGACGATGGGCTCGTTCAGACGCGTGCCGCCCATCGAACCGAAGAAGCCGGCGTCGCCGAGGGAGAACACTCCCCCGTCGATGGCCGCCATCCAGTAGCCGTTCCCGCTGGGCGTGGACGAGAGGGTGGCGATGTGGTGCGAGCGGCGCACCACGACGGAGCCGAGGTTGGGGGCGGCGCCGTAGGTCTCCACCGTGCCCGTGCGGTTCACCAGCCAGTACCCGTCGCCCTGGGGACGGGCGGCGAAGCCGGCGATGTCGTCCTCCTGGGAGGCGCGCGACCCGAAGTCCGGCGCCTTGCCGGAGGGGAAGATGTCGCCGTCGTCGTCGGCCAGCCAGTAGCCCTCGCCCGAGCCCAGCACCGACATGCCGGCGATGTCGCCGCCCTGGTTGGAAACGGCGCCGGAGAAAACGGAGTCGCCGAAGGCGAACACTCCCCCGTCGGCGCCGTAGAGCCAGTACCCGCCCCACGGGCCGGCCACGGCGGCCGGGGTGCGGACCTCGTCGTCGGCGCCGC
>CAZCVW010000303.1:0-4437 GCA_964502185.1 uncultured Burkholderiales bacterium | reverse complement strand
GCCGGCGGTGTCGCCACCGGCGGGGACCAGGGTCGCACCCGCGCCGATGGCCACGGCCAGGAGCGAGCCGGCGACGATCAACGGGAGCCGGCGCCGCCGGGGGCGCGCCGGGGGCGCGTCGACCGTGGCGTCAGGATCCCCGGGGGAGGGGGCGGTGTGCACAGGGACCATCTTCGCTCCCAGGGATCGGAACCCTGCCGGCGCAACAGAACTGTCACGGTCAGATCTATCCCTGTTTGGCGGGGGAAAAACCCTTTGGGCGCGCGACAGCCGCCGGAGCGGGGCCGGCGGCTGCAAACGTCCTGGAAAATCCTGGGAGATCAGGCGTTCGCCTCGCGACCGTATCGTTGAGGGCATGCACGCCGAGGACGACGCCCCGACCCGCCTCATCCTGATCCGCCACGGCGAGAGCAACTCGACCGTGGAGCGGGTCGTCGGCGGGCATGCGGGGTGCACCGGACTGTCGCCCCGGGGCCGCCAGCAGGCCGAGGCGCTGCGGGCCCGGTTGGCGCGGACGGGCGAGATCGGCGCCTCGCCCGTCCTTCTCACCAGCATCCTGCCCCGGGCTATCGAGACGGCCGAGACCATCGCTCCCGCCCTGGGCGACGGCAGCCTGGTGGCCAAGCGGGACTGCGAGCTGTGCGAGATCCACCCCGGGGAGGGCGACGGGCTGCCGTGGGAGGAGTTCCAGGCCCGTTACCGGCCCGAGGGCGGCCCGGCCTCCCGCAACCCGTACGTCGCCTCCGCCCCGGGCGGCGAGAGCTGGGCGGCCTTCTCCGTGAGGGTGGGTACAGCCCTGCGGCAGGCGGCCGAGGAGCACCGGGGCGGGACCGTGGTGATCGTCTGCCACGGCGGGGTGATCGAAGGGTCCTTCGCCGCCCTCGGCCACCAGCCGCTCCGCCGGCCGTTCGACGTGTCGGTGGAGAACACGTCGATCACGGAGTGGAGCCGCCCGCCCGCCGGGCAGGAGCTGCATCCCGGGCAGGAGCGCTGGAAGCTCGTCCGCTTCAACGACTCCGCCCACCTTCTCTAGCGGGGACACCCCGCACCCCGGGCACTACGGGGACACCCCGCACCCCGGGCCGGGCCTCGACTGAAGGCGCTGGTAGGCCGCCCGGTAATCTCCGGGTTATGTCGCCTCTCGCCGCCGCCGAACGCGCTCTGCTCGAGGAGCGCCGCCATCTCACCAAAGAGGAGGCACTGGCCGTGGCCCGCCTTCCCCTCGACGAGCTGCCGGCCCTCATCGCCCTGGCCCACCGCGTCCGCCTGGCCTGGTGCGGGGCGGAGGTGGAGCTCGAAAGCCTGATCAACGCCAAGTCGGGCGCCTGCGCGGAGGACTGCGCCTTCTGCTCCCAGTCGGCCCACTTCGACACGGGCGTCGAGGTCTATCCCTTCCTCGATCTGGCCGAGGTCGTGGCCGCGGCCAAGGCCACCAAGGAAGCGGGGGCCACCCAGTTCTGCATCGTCGTGGCCGTCCGGGGCCCGTCGGAGCGGCTGCTCGGCCGGGTGATCGAAGCCGTCGACGCCGTCCACGCCGAGACGGGCCTCGAGGTGGCCGTCTCGCTCGGCCTGCTGGAGCCGAGCCAGGCCGAGCGCCTGGCCGCCGCCGGGGTGCGCCGCTACAACCACAACCTCGAGGCGTGCCGGGAAGTGTTCCCCCAGGTCTGCACCACGCACAGCTACGACGACCGGGTGGCCACGGCCAAGCTCGCCACCGAGGCGGGAATGGAGCTGTGCTGCGGCGGGATCCTCGGCATGGGCGAGACGCTGGAGCAACGGGTCGACTTCGCCTTCGAACTGGCCGAGCTGTCACCCTGCGAGGTGCCGATCAACCTGCTCGACCCCCGCCCGGGCACTCCCCTGGCCGACACGCCGCTCATCACCGCCCGGGAGGCGCTCCAGGCCATCGCCCTGTTCCGCCTCATCCTGCCCGCCACCTGGCTGCGCCTCGCCGGCGGACGGGAGAAGGTGCTGGGCGAACTGCAGGCCATGGGCCTCTACGCCGGCGCCAACGCCCTCATCATCGGCAACTACCTGACCACGCTGGGCCGGGCGCCGGAGGACGACGTCGCCCTCCTCGAGTCGCTGGGCATGCCCGTGGCCGAGGGCCCGGGCGAGGGCCGCTTCATCGTCGCCGCCGACGGCACGCACTCGCTGCCCGCCCGGGCCCCCAAGCGGCGCATCCCGCTGACGGTCGAGTAGCCATGCCCGGGCCGAGCGCGCGGACCCGGGACCTCGCCGCTCTCGACCACGCCCACGTCTGGCACCCGTTCACGCCGATGTCGGTGTGGCTCGGCGAGGAGCCGCTGGTGATCGAGCGGGGCGAGGGCTGCGAGCTCATCGACACCGACGGGAACCGGTATCTCGACGGCGTGTCCTCGTTGTGGGTCAACGTGCACGGCCACGGCCACCCGGTCATCGACGCGGCGGTGGCCGACCAGCTGGGCCGCGTCGCCCACTCCACGTTCCTCGGCCTCACGCACCCGCCCGCCGCCGAACTGGCCGCCCGCCTGGTGGAGCTGGCGCCCGGGCAGCTCAACCGCGTCTTCTTCTCGGAGAACGGGGCGGCGGCCGTCGAGGTCGCCCTCAAGATGGCCTACTCCTACTGGCGCCACTCAGGTCAGGACCGGCCGCGCTTCGTGCGCCTGGAGGACGCCTACCACGGCGACACCATCGGTGCCGTCTCGATCGGCGGAATCGACCGGTTCCACGAGACCTACCGTCCGCTGCTGTTCGCCACCACCGCCATCCCGTCGCCCAACTGCTACCGCTGCCCCAAGGACGACCACCGGGAATGCGGGCTGCGCTACGCCGACGCCCTGGAGGACGTGCTGGCCGCCGAGGGCGCCTCGGTGGCCGCCGTGGTCGTCGAACCCCTGGTGCAGGGGGCGGCCGGCATCGTGACCCATCCCGACGGCTACCTGGCCCGCATCGCCGAGATCGCCCGGCGCCACGGCGTGCTCCTGGTCGTCGACGAGGTCGCCACCGGCTTCGGCCGTACCGGCACGATGTTCGCGTGTGAGCAGGAGGGCGTGGAGCCCGACCTGATGTGCCTGGCCAAGGGCCTCACCGGCGGGTACCTGCCGCTGTCGGCCACGATGGCCACCGAGGCGGTGTTCGAGGCCTTCTCGGCCCGCCCGGAGGAGCACAAGACGCTCTACCACGGGCACTCCTATTCGGCCAACCCCCTGTGCTGCGCGGCGGCGCTGGCCAACCTCGACGTGTTCGAGACCGAGCGGACCCTGGAGCACCTGGGGCCCAAGATCGAGTTGCTCACCCGGCTGCTCGCCCCGCTGGCCGAGCACCGCCATGTCGGCCAGGTCCGCCAGCGCGGCTTCATGGTCGGCATCGAACTGGCCGCCGACCGGGAGAGCAAAGAGTCGTTCCCGGAGGCCCTCCAGGTCGGCGCCAACGTCACCCGGGCCGCCCGCCGGCAGGGGGTCATCGTCCGCCCGCTGGGTGACGTGGTCGTCCTCATGCCGCCGCTGACCATGACCGGCGAACAGCTCGAGCGCCTCGTCGAGGTGGTGTCGGCCGCGATCGACGAGGCGACCGCGGCCGCGGCGACCGCCGGAGCCCGGTGAATGAGACCGTGAGCGAGACCACCCGCGTCCGGATGCCTCGTGGGCCGTTGAGCTTCTGCGCCGACGAGGTGTCGCACCTCGACGCCATCGGGCTCGGCCGGCGGGTCCGGACGCTCGACTCCGGTTCCGAGCCCGAGGTGCTCCTCGACGGCCGGCGCGTCCTCTGCCTCGCCTCCAACAACTACCTGGGGCTCGCCACCGACCCCCGTGTCACCGCCGCGGCCGCCGAAGCGGCCGCCACCCTCGGAGCCGGATCCGGGTCCGCCCGGCTGATCACCGGCGGGATGCGCATCCACGACGAGTTGGAGACGGAACTGGCTGCCTTCAAGGGCACCGAAGCCTCGTTGCTGTTCTCGTCGGGCTACATGGCCAACCTCGGCACCATCGCCGCCCTCACCCGGCCCGATGACGCCGTGTTCTCCGACGAACTCAACCACGCCTCGATCATCGACGGCACCCGTCTCTCCCGGGCCGACACGCGCGTCTACCGACACGCCGACGCCGGCCACCTCCGCGACCAGCTGGCGGGCTGGCGAACCGGGCACCCCGACGGCCGCGCCCTCGTGGTCACCGACTCGGTCTTCTCCATGGACGGCGACCTGGCGCCGCTCCCCGAGCTGGTGGAGGCGTGCGAACGCTACGGCGCCATCCTCATGGTCGACGAGGCGCACGCCACCGGCGTGGTCGGCCCCGGGGGACGGGGCGCCGTCGCCCACTTCGGGCTCGACGGCCGGGTCGGCGTGGTGATGGGCACGCTGTCCAAGTCGCTCGGCTCGGCCGGCGGCTTCGTCGCCGGCTCCGCCGACCTCGTCGCCTACCTGCGCAACCGGGCCCGCGCCTTCATCTTCGACAC
>CAZCVW010000302.1:0-4452 GCA_964502185.1 uncultured Burkholderiales bacterium | reverse complement strand
CGGCGGCGGCCACACCGGTGTCGACACTGGCCCGGTCGGGGTCGCCGGTGAATCGGATCTCGGCCCCGGCCCGGCGGGCCAGCGTGAGATTGGCCGGTTCAGGATCGGGCGGGTTGCCGTAGAGCACGGCCACGCAGGCCAGGCCGGCCCGGGCGGCACCGGCGGCGGCCAGGGCCAGATAGTTGGAACCCGGGCCGCCGCCGGTCACGAGCGTGTCGGCGCCCTCGGCCACGGCGGCTCCGAGGAGGTACTCGAGGACCCGGACCTTGTTGCCGCCGAGGCCGAGGCCGGTCAGGTCGTCGCGCTTGAGCCAGACCTCGACTCCGAGCTCCTCGGAAAGGCGCATCGAAGGATGGAGGGGGGTGGGCAGGAGCGCCAATCGCTCCCGGGGCACGCCGGCCAGCAGTCTGAAGTTGCGCGACAGCAACCGGGAACCGGTGACCCGGTCCACGTACAGGCCGGCGCTGGCCGTGTCGGCCGCCGGGTCCAGCAGCCCGTCCAGCTCCTCGGGGGTGAGCAACCCGGCGATTTCCTCCGACGCCAGCAGGGCCGTCCGGAAATCCACGCCTGCTTCCCGGCCGGCCATCGACGCTTCGTAGACCATCAGGTGGGCGCTCTGCTTGCCCACCTTCGTGGCCAGGGCGCGCATGACCGCCTCGGAGCGGAGGTAGGTGTCGGCGGCCAGGTTGCGGGCCATGGCCCCCGGGTCGACCACCAGGCCCTCGACCAGTGTGCGGGCCATGCCGGCGGCGGCGCCGGTGGCCAGGCACAGGTCGGGGAAGGTGGCCCACTCGGCTTTCCAGGCGCGGCCGTCCCGCTCGTGCTCGACGATGGTCGACTCCATGAGCACCGACAGGTCGGCCCGGACGAGGCGGGCCAGCGTGACGAGGTGTTCGGCCCGCTCCGGGTTGCGCTTGTGGGGCATGGTGATGCTGCCGACCTGGCCGGCGGTGAAGGGCTCGCCCAGTTCTCCGATCTCGGGGCGGGCCAGCTCCAGCACCTCGTTGCCGATCTTGGCCAGCGTGTGCACCGCCAGGCTGGCCACCGCCGCGAACTCGGCGATGCGGTCACGGGCCGATACCCACGGGAGCGTCGGCGCGCCGAGGTCGAGGCGGGCGCAAAACGCCTCCAACAACGCCGGTGCCGCCGGCCCCCAGAAGGAGCCGGTGCCCGCCGCGCCCCCGAGCTGGCCAACGAGCCAACGGGGGGAACCCTCGGCCAGCCGGTCGAGGTGCCGGCCGATCTCGTCGGCCCACACGGCCAGCTTGAAGCCGAGCGTGATGGGCAGTCCGGTCTGGCCGTGAGTGCGCCCGATCTGGGCGGTGTCCCGGTGGCGGGCCGCCAGTTCCAGCAACGAGCGGCGGATGGCCGACAGGTCCCGCTTGAGGGCCGCGGCGACCTGGCGGATCGCCAGGGCGACCCAGGTGTCGGCCACGTCCTGGACGGTGGCGCCGAAGCAGTACCACTCGCCGGCCTCCGGCGGCAGCACCCGCTGCATCGCCCGGATCAGCCCGAGGGTGGAGTGCGACGTGGCCCGGGTCTCGGCCACCAGGTAGTCGAAGTCGAGCCGCTCCAGCCGGGAGGCCGCCGCGATCTCACCGGCCGCCTCGGCGGGAATGATCCCGAGGTCGGCCTGGGCGGCGGCGAGGGCGGCCAGGATGTCGAGCCAGGTCTGCAGGCGTCCCTGGTCTTCGAAGACCGGACGCAGTTCGTCGGTCCCCCAGAGGTGCGCATAGACCGCCGAGCCTCGCATGCGACCAGCACTCTATCCAGTGGCCGTCCAGACCTGTCGACTATCGACAAAAAGTTGCCCTTGTCTTGTCTGAAGTAGGGGAATAGATTTCCCGGCATGGCCATAGCCCGGGGGGAAGTCTCATCGTCGCTGGTCACGTTCCCGCTGCGGCCCGGCCAGGTCAGGTCGGCCCAGCAGCTCAGAACGGCGCAGCAGCAGTTGCTGGAGGCGGCGCTCGAGTCGGGTGACCTCGGCTCGCTGGTCGAGCGGGTGGCGGAACTCGTCGGCTCGACGGTGGTGCTCCAGGACCGCTATCTCGCCGTGGTGGCGTCCGCTTGCGGACCGGCCGGCGCCGCTCCCACCTCCGACGTGATGCTGGACCGCCGTTGCCCCATGGTGCGCGAGCTGGTCCGGGGGGGCGGGCCCGGGAACCCGGTGGTCGAACTGCCCCGCCGGGCTTCGTCACCGCCCCGGCTCGTCGTCCCACTGGTGGCCGGCTCCGAGGCCTTCGCCTTCCTGGTGGCGGTGGCCGCCGGCAGCGAGACCCTGGCCACGCTGGAGGCCGCCGCCCCTCTCCTGGCCGTGTCGCTGCGGGCCGAGGAGCGTTTGTGCCAGGTGCTGGCCCGGGACCAGCGCGAGTTCTTCCTCGACCTGCTCGCCCAGCGTTCGCCCGGGTGCCTGGTGCTCCAGGGCCGCCGGTTGGGCCACGACCTCGAGCAACCGCATTGGCCCATCGTCTTCGCCCTGCCGGAAGGCTCGGCGGACAAGCTCGAAGAACTCGTGCGGGAAGTGACCCGGGAAGATCGGGACGCCGTCCTGCCCGTCGTCGGCCGCGACGGCGAAGCGGTGGTCGTCTTCCTTCCCGCGCTGGCCGACGGTGTTCTGGCCGCCGGGGACCTGGCCCGGCGGGTCCTGGCCCGAAGCCACGAACGGGGCTTGCGGCCCAAGGCCGGCTGGGGGCCGCGCTGCGAGCGCCTCGATCAGTACGCCGATGGTGTGGCCCGGGCCCGGTGGGTGGTGGACGTTCTGCCCGTCCTCGGCAGTGACCCCGACCTGGCCGGTTTCGAGAGCCTGGGCATCTACGCGCTGCTCTACGAGAAGCGCGACAAGGACCAGCTGTGGGAGTTCGCCCGCCGCTGGCTCGGGACGCTGCTCGACCACGACGCGATCCATGCCCCAACCACGGGAAGGGCAGAGCTGGCCCGCACGCTGCGGGTTCTGCTGGAGGCGGGCGGGCCGTCGGCGGCCGCCGCCCACCTCTACGTGCACATCTCCACGCTCAAGTACCGCATCCGGAAGATCGAGTCGATCCTCGGCGTCGACCTCGGCGACCCCGAGGTCTGCTTCAACGTGCGGCTCGCCTTCAAGATCCTCGACGTCCACGAACGGATGGCCGCCGGGGGCCGGGCGTGACCCGGAGTCACAGCGGCCTCGCCGGCGTCACCTTCGAGGAGCACGACCACGTCTGCGTGTTCTATCGGGGATCGGCGGAGCGTGACGCCTTCCTCCGCTCGTGGTTCGGCGCCGGATTCGTAGAGGGCGACAAGTGTTTGTGCGTGGCCGACACGACCGACCTCGACGGCATGGTGGAGTCGTTGCAGCCCCTTGACGAGGCGGTGGCCACCGGCCCGGCGCGCCCCGACCAGCTCACGGTCCTGTCCGCCGCGGAGTACCTGACCGACGGCCGCTTCGTGCCCGAGGGGACGTTCACCCATTGGGACTCGCTGCTCGGAGGCTACGTCAAGGAGGGGTTCTCCCGTATCCGCGGCGCGGGCGAGTTGAGCTGGCTGCTGGGACCCGCCCAGGGCGACCAGGCTGTTCCGCCCGCTAGCGGGCCGAGCCTGACGTTCGACGCGGCCGCGCTGTTCGAGTACGAGTCGCTGTGCAACGTGCTGGTCGGGGGCCGTCCGGCGACCATCGCCTGCCTGTACGACCTCGACCGGTTCGGGGCCGAGGTGATTACCGACGTACTGAATCAGCACCCCGCCGCGCTGACCCGTGGCGTCCTGTTCCGCGCTTCGCGTCCGGACCGGCTCGGTGGCACCTCGCCGGGGCGCCGGCCCTGGGCGGTCGAGGACGACAGCCCGGAGCATGCGCTGCTCCTGGCCAACCTGCTCATGTCCGGGGCCCGGACAGAGGACGAGGTTGACGAGTTGCTGGTCAGCTCCTGTCTCGCCTCGCTGCCGGTCGACGTCGCCGCCGTCGCTCGGCTCTCCCCAGACGGGCAAGCACAGGACGGGCCATCACAGCAGGGGCAATGGTCGATCACCGGGCGCCTCCACAGTGCCGCGCTCCCGCCCGAGCTGAGCGCTTCCCTGGTCCGGATGGCGGAGCAGGCCAGCACTGAGCTTGGCCGGGCCGGCCCGGCCGTCGGCTGGCCGGTGGGCGAACTGGCCTGGACGGCGTTCCATCCGCTGGCGCACGCCGGTGCCTTCCTCGGCTGGCTCGTGGTCGGCACCCGGGAGGCGGCCACCGCCGGCCATGACCGGTTCCTCCAGGCCCTGGCCGCCCAGGCGCCTCCCCATCTCCGCAACGTCAGCCTCGAGCGGGAGCGCCGCACCCACCGGGCCACCGACCTCACCCGGCGGTTGCTCGACGGCGAGACCGCCGGCCCCGACCTCACCGAGGAGGCCCGGGCGTTCGGGCTCGACCTCGGCCGGCCGTTCCAGGCGGGCACCGTCCGCCTGGAGCCAGGCGCGCCGGGAGACCCGTGGCGCAAC
>CAZCVW010000301.1:0-4459 GCA_964502185.1 uncultured Burkholderiales bacterium | reverse complement strand
ATAGATGTAGGTGCCCCGGGTGACGTACTCCTTGAGCAGGTCGTTCTGGATCGTGCCGCCGATCTTGTCGGCCGGCACGCCCTGGCCCTCGGCCACCAGTTCGTAGAGCAGCAGGAGGATCGCGGCGGTCGAGTTGATGGTCATCGAGGTGGTGACCTGGTCGAGCGGGAGGCCGTGGAGGAGCCGCTGCATGTCCTCCAGCGAGTCGATGGCCACGCCGGCCTTGCCGACCTCGCCCTCCGCCCTCGGGTGGTCGGAGTCGTAGCCCATCTGGGTGGGCAGGTCGAAGGCGCAGGACAGGCCCGTCTGCCCGTGCTCGAGCAGGTAGTGGAACCGCCCGTTGGTCTCCTCCGCCGTCCCGAAGCCGGCGTACTGCCGCATCGTCCACAGTCGCGACCGGTACATCTCCTCGTAGACGCCCCGGGTGTAGGGGGGCTGGCCGGGCCGGCCGAGGCGCTCGTCGGGGTCGAACCCCTCGAGATCGTCGGCGGTGTAGAGGGGCCGGATCTCGACCCCCGAGTCGGTGCGCCGTTCGCTCATGCCTCCAAGGGTATGGCGTCGCGTCGCCCGGGGTGACCGGGGAACGTTTTGTGAAAACCAACCCGGTTGCCTTGGCCGCACCGCTGCCGCCTGTCTACGGTCCTCGTCACTTGGCCACCGGAGGTGACGCTCCGGGACGCCGGAGGGCGCGTTTCTTCCCCCAGTCGCTATGTCAACGCGTCCTCTGGAGGTTCCCGTGAACGAGACCACCCGCAACGAGACCATCCGCATCCGTCCGTGGATCGACCCGGTGATCGACACGCTCGGCCATGACCCTCGGTCGATCTACTTCGAGACCTACTACCTGCCTGCGCTCGGCCCGAGCACCGTGCTCTTGATGCGGCGGCTGGCCGCCTGGATGGAGCAGCACCCCGACGGGTGCGAGTTGTCGCTCGCGGAGACGTCGCAGTCGCTCGGGCTGGGTGCCCGCGAGGGGCGGAGCTCGCCGCTGTGGCGGAGCTTCCAGCGGCTCGTCCAATTCGACCTGGCCCACGAAGACGACCACGGGTTCGCCGTGCGCCGCCTGGTCCCGCCCGTCAACCGCCGGCACGTGCGCAGGCTGCCGCTGCATCTCCAGGCCAGCCACGACGACTGGGTGCGGGTGCGCCTGGCGGAACCGCCGATGGAGGCGGCGCGCCGGAACGCCCGGCGGATGGCGCTCACCCTGATCCAGATGGGCGAGGACCTCGACCTCACCGAACGCACGCTCTGCACCGCCGGATTCCACCCCGCCCTGTGCCGCGAGTCGGCCGCCTGGGCCTGGAACGAGCACCGCGCCGACCTCGCCGACCTGCTGGCGGATGGCGGACCGGCGGCGATGGCCCACGTCGACGAGGCCGCTTCTTAAGCCGCTCCTAACACTCTCCGCGATCCCCGGGCCGACGATGGCCGCGAGGCGTGGCTGCCCAGGCCAGTTTGTCGAACTGTCAGGTAAAATTCCCGTCTCGGCCGGCGTTGGGGGGACAGGGAGTGCGCAGACTCTTGGCCACCGCAGGCTGCGTCCTGCTGGGGCTCCCGCTCGCGCTCCTGCCCGCTGCTTCCGCCCATCCAGACCACATGACGTTCGAGTGGCAGGAGCCGGTCCACGACGGCGGCGAGGTGGAAGGCTCCGCGGTCAAGATCAGAGGCCGGGCCGAGTTCGCCGAGGGCGTGGACCGCTGGCAGGTCGACGTGCTCGCCCCTGAGGGCGACGAGACTCTCACCGATTTCGGGACGGTCTGCGAGGGCGACGGCAAGGGCGAGAAATCCGTGGAACTGGACTGCGACTGGGACACGACGGAGCGGTCGGACGGGTCGATCTCCCCCAACAACGCCTACCGCATCGTGGTCACGGCCTGGAATACCCAGCCTGACCAGCCCAAGTCCGACCAGCCGAAGTCCGACAAGGCGAAGGACAAGCCGCCCCCTCCCGAGGAGCCGCCGCCGGCCGAGGCTCCCGCCTACTCCGCTGAGGCCCACACCTCGCCCGAGCGGACGGTGACCGTGGCCAACCCCCCCAAGCCCGTCGAGAACGTCCAGCTCGCCTACGACCAGAAGAACGCGGTCGTCACGGCGTCGTGGCAGCAGAACCCGGAGCCGGACATCGCCGGCTACCTGGTGGAGGAACGCTTCGAGTCGGGCGAGTGGGCGCTGGTGGCCAAGCCCACGACGCTCTTCTGGTCCGGTCATCTGGAGAAGAGCGGCACCTACCGCTACCGCGTGGCCGCCGTGCGCTACGTCGGTTCGTCGACCCGGCTGAAGCAGGGGCCGTTCCGCCAGCCCCAGTCCGGCACGACGAAGGTTGAGCACAAGGCCAAAGAGGACGAGCAACCGGCGGACACCACGACCTCCAGCGAGCCGAAGACAACGTCGGCCAACGCCGAGAAGGACAAGGCCGGCAAAGACAAAGACAAGAGAGACGAACCGGAGGAGACGACGTCGTCGAGCACTCCGGGAGGCGACGAGCAGGCCGCCGTCGGATCGGTCACCTTCACCTACGAAGGCAATGCGCCCGGAGATCCCGGGTTCCCGGTCGGTCCCGACGGCACGCCGGTCCTGCCTCAGCCGGCGTTGAGCCCGATCCAGCCGGGCAACCCCGGCTCGGTGGAGACCCGTTACGCCGACCCGGTGACCCTCCCCGCCCCCCTCAAACCGGAAGAGGCCTTCGACCCCGGCTTCTCCATGGCCCTGCCCTACCCCAAGGAAGTGCGGCTCGAGATGACACCGCCGGTCGAGGAACCTCGTATCCTCGGCACCGTGGCGCGGTTCGAAACCGACGGGGAGCAGCAACGGGCGCTGATGGGCGTCCTGGCCGGCGGCCTGTGCGTCTTCGTCCTGTCGATGCAGTTCGCCCTCCTGAACCGCCGGCCCCGTCCGACCGAGCTGCTGCCGGCCAGCGCCGACTGGGATTGAGCCTCGCCGACGTAGCCGGGTGGCTGTCGGACGCCAGCCAGGTCGTCGTCCTCACCGGGGCCGGCATCTCCACCGAGTCGGGCATCCCGGACTTCCGCGGCCCCCAGGGCGTGTGGACCAAGGATCCGAAGGCCGAGAAGCTCTCCAACATCCACTACTACATGTCGGATCCCGAGATCCGGGTGCTGGCCTGGCAGAGCCGGCTGGAGCATCCTGCCTGGACGGCGGAGCCGAACGCCGGCCACCTCGCCCTGGCCGAACTGGAGCGCAAGGGACGGCTCCACACGCTGGTCACCCAGAACATCGACGGGCTGCACCAGAAGGCCGGGACGTCGCCCGAACGGATCATCGAGATCCACGGCACCGTCCGTGAGGTCGTGTGCATGGCCTGCGGGGAACGGGCGCCCATGGAACGGGCGCTCGACCGGGTGCGGGCCGGTGAGGCCGACCCGCCGTGCCGCAGCTGCGGGGGCATCCTCAAGTCGGCCACGATCTCCTTCGGCCAGAACCTGGTGGCCACCGACCTCGACCGGGCCCAGCGGGCGGCGGCGGGCGCCGACGTGTTCCTGGCCGTCGGCACCACGCTGACGGTGTACCCCGTGGCCGCGCTCCCCGACATGGCGCTCTCAAACGGAGCCCGCCTCGTCATCTTGAACGCCGAGCCGACGCCCTATGACGGCGCCGCCGATGTCGTGCGGCGCGAACGAGTCGGCGATGTGCTGCCGGAGCTGGCCGCGCTCGTGTAGGGAATCAACGGGGCCTGGCTCGCGTTGGTCAATCCTGACCCGACAGGTAGCAAAGAGAGGCACCATGGCCAGTTTCCGCGAGCTGCTCGCCGACACCAAGGCACAGATCGAAGAGGTGACCCCGAAGCGGGCCGAGGAGGAGCTGGGTCAGTCGCTCTTCCTCGACGTGCGGGAGATGGACGAGTACGACCAGGGAGCGATCCCCGGCGCCATCCACATCCCCCGAGGATTCCTCGAGTCCCAGATCGAGAACCGGGTGACGGACCACGACGCCCGGCTCGTCGTGTACTGCGCCGGCGGCGCCCGCTCCGCTTTCGCCGTCAAGTCGCTGGCCGACCTCGGCTACACGAACGTCGTCTCCCTGGTCGGCGGGTTCAACCAGTGGAAGAACGAAGGCCGCAAGTGGTCGGTCCCCCAGACGCTGACCCCGGCCCAGCGCAACCGGTACCACCGGCACCTCCTGCTGCCCGAGGTGGGCGACGCCGGCCAGCAGAAGCTGCTCGGCGCCAAGGTGCTCCTGCTCGGGGCGGGCGGGCTGGGCTCCCCGGCCGCCCTCTACCTGGCCGCCGCCGGGGTGGGCACGATCGGCGTCATCGACATGGACGTGGTCGACGAGTCCAACCTGCAGCGCCAGATCCTCCACAACATGGACCGGATCGGCGAGCGCAAGGTCGACTCGGCCAAGAAGACCATCACGCTGCTCAACCCGGACGTCGACGTGGTGAGCTACGACGTCCGCCTGGCCGCCGACAACGTCCTCGACATCATCGACGGGTACGACG
>CAZCVW010000300.1:0-4471 GCA_964502185.1 uncultured Burkholderiales bacterium | reverse complement strand
GGCCGTGTGGGACGTGACCAGGGCGATGCCCGGCGTGCCGGTGATCGGAACGGGCGGGGTGGCCACCGGCCTCGACGCGGTCGAGATGCTGCTGGCCGGGGCCACCGCCGTCGGCGTGGGCACCGCCACGTTCTTCGACCCCCGGGCGCCTCAGCGAATCGCCACCGAACTGGCCCGGTGGTGCACCCGGCACGGGGTCTCCCGTGTTGCTGATCTCACCGGAGGCCTGACGCTGTGACTCGCGCTGTCACTCCTTTTGGGCGGGACCGCCTCGCGCTCGCCCTCGACGTCGACGATCTGGCCCAGGCCCGCAAGCTGGCCGACCGGCTCGACCCGTGGTTCGGGATCGTGAAAGTTGGCTTGCAGCTCTATACCGCCACCGGTCCCGCCGCCGTGGAGGAATTGCTGGCCTCGGGCCGGCGGGTCTTCCTCGACCTCAAGTTCTTCGACATCCCGAACACCGTCCGCCAGGCCGCCATGGTGGCCGGCCGGCTCGGTGCCGGGTTCCTGACGCTCCATGCCGCCGGTGGACCCGACATGCTGCGGGCCGGGGTCGAGGGTCTCGTCGAGGGTGCCGCCTCGGGCGGCCACGCCGCGCCGGTCGCCCTCGGGGTCACGGTCCTCACCAGCGAACCGGACGCCTCCGCCTTCGCCGGCCGTCTGGAGGCGGCCATGGCCGGGGGCTGCGGCGGGGTGGTCTGTTCGACGGCGGAAGCCCACCGTGTGAAAGCGGCGTCGGCGCAGCTCCTGGCCGTCGTTCCCGGCATCCGCCTCCCGGGGGAAGAGGCGCACGATCAGGCCCGGGTCGGATCGCCCGCCCAGGCGCTCGCGGCCGGGGCCGACGTGCTCGTGGTCGGTCGTGCGGTCACCGCCGCCCGCGACCCGGAGGCGGCCGCCGCGTCGCTCGTGCGCGCCTTCCGCGATCGCGGGTAACCCAGCGGGACCATTGGGGAAAGGGTGGCGAGTTTCCCCCCGAAAACCCTTGCCCGGAGCGGGTTGCCGCCCCACTGCAGGTGCCTATACTGACCCAGTTCGACGGGCACGGGCGGCTTGCGGCTGGTTGGAATCGAAGTTCACCGCCCAGCTCCCGTTTCAAGGTTTTGTTCACCTCCGGAGGTCGTACGTTATGCCGCTCCCGCCGCAGCTCGATCCCGCCCAGCGCCAGGCGGCGCTCGAGAAGGCTGGTGCCGCCCGGCGTCAGCGGGCGGAGCTGAAGGAGAAGCTGAAGGCCGGTTCGCTCTCGCTGGGTGAACTGCTGGCACAGGGGGAGCGTGACGACGCTGTCGCCAAACTGAAGGTGGTTACCGTCCTCGAGTCACTGCCGGGCGTCGGCAAGGTCAAGGCCCGGCGGCTCATGGAGGAGCTCGAGATCAGCGAGAACCGCCGGGTGCGCGGCCTCGGTACCCATCAGCGCAAGGCCCTCCTCGGGCACTTCGAACGCTAAGCGAGTCGAGAAGCTGGAAGTCCTCCTCGTTCTCTCTGGTCCTTCGGGGGCCGGGAAGGGCACGGTCGGCGCTCGGCTGCTCGGCCAGGAAGCCCGGCTGTGGCTGTCGATCTCAGCCACGACCCGCCCGCCTCGGCCGGGTGAGGTGGACGGGCGCGACTACGTCTTCCTCGATCCCGCCACCTTCGAGAAGTGGCGGGAGAACGGGGAGTTCGTCGAGTCCTTCGAGGTGTTCGGCCATTGTTACGGCACACCTCGGCGCCCGCTGGCTGAGCATCTGGCGGCGGGCGACGACGTCCTGCTGGAGATCGACGTCCAGGGCGCCCTGGCGATCCGCGACGCGTTCCCGCAAGCCGTTCTGGTTTTTCTCCGTCCCCCGAGCCGGGAGGCGCAGCAGGCCCGCCTGGAAGGGCGGGCGGGTGATGACGCCGTGGTGATCCAGCGCCGGCTCGCCAAAGCCGATGCCGAAGAGGCCATGGCGGTGCACTTCGACCATGAGGTCGTCAACGATGACCTCGAACGGGCCGTGGCGAAGGTCGCTGCTATCCTCGACCGGCACCGCGATTATCCCGGGGACACCCCGAGCCCCGGGTATCCCGGGGACACCCCGAGCCCCGGGCCGCCAGGAGACTGATCTGTGGAACGCCGCGCCTCGCTCATGCACCCGCTGCTGGAGGACCTGACCACCACGGTCGACTCCAAGTTCACGCTGGTGTCCCTGGCCGCCAAGCGCGCCCGCCAGATCAACTCGTACTTCAACCAGCTCGGCGAGGGGCTCGGCACCATCGTGCCGCCCCAGGTGACGTCGCTGTCGCGCAAGCCGCTGTCGATCGCCCTGGAGGAGATCGAGGCGGGCAAGATCGTGTACGAGCGCCCTGAGGTCGTCGAGCGCTCGGCCAAGTAGGCCCCCTGGTGGCCGCCGGGCCGCTGTCCGGCTTTCGCGTCGTCCTCGGAGTCTCGGGGGGCATCGCCGCCTACAAGGCCGTCGAGGTCTGTCGCCGGCTCTTCGACGCCGGCGCGCACGTCGCCCCGGTGCTCACCGAGGACGCCACCCGTTTCATCGGCGCCTTGACTTTTTCGGCGCTGGCTTCGGAACCGGCTCGTACTTCGCTGTTTGACAGCTCCGAGCCCATCCCGCACACGCGCCTCGGCCAGACGGCCGACCTGATCGTCGTCGCGCCGGCCACGGCCAAGCTGATCGGCAAGTACGCCGGGGGCATCTCGGACGACCTGCTGACGGCCACGCTGCTGGCCACCCGGGCCCCGGTGCTTCTCGCCCCGGCCATGCACACCGAGATGTGGGAACACCCGGCCGTCCAGGAGAACCTGGCCACCCTCACCCGTCGTGGCGTCCATGTGATCGAACCCGAGTCGGGCCGTCTGGCCGGCGGCGACATGGGCGCCGGCCGCCTGGCCGATCCGGCCCGGATCGTCGTTGCCGCACTGGGGATCCTGGAGGCCCGGCGCGATCCCCTCGGCGATCGCCATCTGGTCGATCTTCGGGGCACCCGGGTCCTGATCACCGCCGGCGGCACGCGCGAGCCGATCGACCCGGTGCGCTTTATCGGCAACCGGTCGTCCGGGAAGATGGGCTACGCCCTCTCCGAGGCCGCCGCCCGCCGGGGGGCGACGGTCACCCTCGTCACCACGGTCCGCCGGCCGTTGCCCGCCGGACCAGGTATGCGGGTCGAAGAGATAAGGGTGGACACCGCCAAGGAGATGGCCCGGGCGGTCACCGCCCGCTTCGGATCGGTCGACGTCGTGGTGATGGCCGCGGCGGTGGCGGACTTCCGGCCCAAGCTGGTCGCCCCCGAAAAGCTGAAGAAGGCGGATGGCCCACCGGAGGTGATCCTGGAACCGACCGTCGACATCCTGGCCGCCCTGGGTGCGGCCAAAGCGGGCCAGTTCCTCGTAGGCTTCGCCGCCGAAACGGAGCGACTGGTGGAGCAGGCGGCGGGGAAGATGGCGGCCAAGCGGGTCGACCTGATGGTGGGCAATGACGTCGCTTCCCCGGATTCGGGGTTCGAGGTCGACACCAACCGGGCGGTGCTGCTCGCCCCGGACGGGACCATCGAGACGCTGCCGCACATGACGAAGATTGAACTGGCCGAGACGATCTGGGACCGGGTGTCGGCCCGGCTGCGAGACAGGGAGGCACCGTGAGCAGGTTGTGGAAGTTCACCTCGGAGTCCGTGACCGAAGGTCATCCGGACAAGATGGCCGACCAGGTCTCCGACGCCATCCTCGACGCGATCCTGACCGACGATCCCGATGGCCGGGTCGCCTGCGAGACGCTGCTCACCACCGGATTGGCCGTCGTCGCCGGGGAGATCACCACCAGTGCTTACGTGGAGATCCCCAAGATCGTCCGGGAGACCATCAAGTCGGTCGGCTACGACCGGGAGTCCCTCGGGTTCGACGGCAACACCTGTGGGGTCGTCGTCTCCATCGGCGAGCAGTCCTCCAACATCGCCCAGGGTGTCGATGCCGCTCTCGAACGCCGGGGTGGCGGCGGCGACCCCCTCGACGCGGTCGGCGCCGGCGACCAGGGGATGATGTTCGGCTACGCCTGCGATGAGACCGCCGACCTCATGCCCCTGCCGATCTGGTTCGCCCACCGCCTGGCGCACCGGATGGCCGAGGTGCGCAAGGCCGGGGTGATGCCCTATTTGCGCCCCGACGGGAAGACCCAGGTCACCATCGAATACGAGGACAGCCGGCCGGTCCGCCTCGACACGGTGCTCATCTCCACCCAGCACCAGCCCGGTATCGACATCGACACGCTCCTCAAGCCGGACCTCCGGGAGTACGTCATCCGGCCGCTGCTGCCGCCCGCCTTCGCCGACGACGACTTCCAGCTGCTGTGCAACCCGACCGGCAAGTTCGAGTTGGGCGGCCCCCGCGCCGACACCGGGCTGACCGGCCGCAAGATCATCGTCGACACCTACGGGGGCATGGCCCGCCACGGCGGCGGCGCCTTCTCGGGCAAGGACCCGTCGAAGGTGGACCGCTCCGCCGCGTACGCCG
>CAZCVW010000299.1:0-4484 GCA_964502185.1 uncultured Burkholderiales bacterium | reverse complement strand
GGGCACGCCGAGCCGGCGCCGCAGCACCTCGCCGGAGGTCGCCCGCCACGGCAGGGCCGGGGCGGCGGCCATGAGGAAGAGCAGGGCGAGACCGAGCGGCAGCGTCATCCGGTCGAAGTAGGGCTCGCCGACCGACAGCCGGCGATCAGCCACGGCCTCGGCCAGGAGCGGGAAGACGGTACCGAGGAGCACCACGAAGGCGAAGCCGGCGAACAGCAGGTTGTTGGCCAGGAAGGCGCCTTCCCGGGAGACGGGCGAGTCGATCCGGCCGGGGGACCGCAGCCGGTCACCCCGCCAGGCGATCAGGCCGAGCCCGGTGGCGGCAACCACGCCGAGGAACCCGAGGAGCAGCGGGCCGATGGGCGACTCGGTGAAGGAGTGCACGGAGTCGATGACGCCGGACCGGGTCAGGAACGTGCCGAGGATCGTGAGGCAGAACGTGGCCACGATGAGCGAGAGGTTCCAGACCCGCAGCATGCCCCGTCGCTCCTGGACGACCACCGAGTGCAGGTAGGCGGTCGCCGTCAGCCAGGGGATGAAGGAGGCGTTCTCGACCGGGTCCCAGGCCCAGTACCCGCCCCAGCCGAGCACCTCGTAGCTCCACCAGGCGCCGAGCACGATCCCGGCGGTCAGGAAGCCCCAGGCCACCAGCGTGGCTTTGCGGGTCTCGATCAGCCAGCCCTCACCGAGCCGGCCGGTCACCAGCGCGGCGATGGCGAAGGTGAAGGGCACGGTGAAACCGACGTAGCCGAGGTACAGCACCGGGGGATGGATGGCCATCAGGACGTGGTTCTGGAGCAGGGGGTTGGGGCCGCGCCCGTCGAGGGGTATCGCCCCGGAGACGAGCTCGAACGGGTTGGCCGGCCCCAGCATCAGCCCGAAGAAGAAGGCGGCCACGCAGAGCCCGGTCAGGGTGGCCCACGCCACCAGGGGGTCAGAGGCCCGGGCGCGGAAGCGGCGGGCGACCACGGCCAGGTAGCCGGAGAGCACCAGGGCCCACAGGAGTATCGACCCTTCGAGCGCCCCCCACAGGGCCGCCACCGTGTAGAGGGTGGGCGTGGCCCGGGAATGGTTGTCGGCCACGTACTGGAGCGAGAAGTCGTGGCTGAGCAGAGCCCATTCCATGGCTCCGGCGGCCACGACCGCGCCGAGCAGGACGAACAGGACGAAGCGCCGGCCGGTGGCCAGCACCTTGGCGTCGCCCCGGCGCAGTCCGTAGGCCAGGGTCAGGACGCCGATGAAGGCCGAGGCGAACCCGAGCGACACCCCGGCCAGGCCGAGCGCGGCTTTCATTGCTCCACGTCGGGCGGCCGGTACTCCGAACCGTGCTTGATCATGATGCGGTCGGAGGCGAAGGTCTCGCCGTCCCAGCGGCCTTCGCAGACCACCGGAGCGCCGTCCTTGAACAGTTCCGGCGGGTCGCCCTTGTGGACGATGAGCGCGGTCTGGTTGCCGTCGGTCACTGTGAAATTGACCCCGTCGGCCGTCGGCACGAGGCTCCCGGCGACCACCTCGCCGGCGATGCGCAGGCGGGAGTGGCCGTCGTCGGCCCGCTCGGCCACGGCCTCGGAAACCGTGCGGAAGTAGACGATGTTCTCGCCGAGCCCGCCGAAGATCAAGAAGAGCACGGCGGCGGCGCAGAGCCCGCCGGCCACGTAGTAGCGGAGCCGGGGCGCCCGGCGGGCCGGTACCCGCTTCACGTCCACGGCGGCCGCTCCCCCGGGGGCAGCAGGCGCCGGGCCCGCCGGGTGCGCGACGCGAGCCGCCAGCCGTAGCCGGCCAGCACGACGCCGGTCAGGGCCCAGCCGGTGATCACGTAGGAGGCGTCGGTCATCGGACGGCGCCCGTCTTTGGGCCCCCAAGTTCCATCTCGGCCTCCGCCCGGCGTTCGGCGATGGCCGCCTCGAGCAGGCGCTCGTCGAGGCGCTCCTCCAGCAGGGCCAGCCGGTAGCGGCGCTCCAGCAGGTAGAGGTAGACGAGGGTGAAGGCGATCACGCCCGTCAGCAGCGACCAGACCATCGTCGCCCCTTGGATCTGCGGGTTGAGCTCGGGGTTGAAGACCGTGGCCCCCTGGTGCAGCGTCCGCCACCACTCGACGGAGAAATGGACGACGGGCACGTCCACGAAGGCGGCCAGGGCGGCGATGGCGCACCGCTTGGCCCGCACCGCCGGGTCGGCCGGCACCCGGCGCAACGCCAGGTAGCCGAGGTAGAGGAAGAAGAGCACGGCGGTGGAGACGAGGCGGGCGTCCCACGCCCACCACACACCCCAGACGGGGTGGCCCCACAGCGAACCGAGGGCGAGGGTGAGCCCGGTGAACATCACGCCCAGTTCCGCCGAGGCGCCGGCCACCATGTCCCAGGCCGGCGCGCGGGTCCGCTTCCAGAGGTAGAGGGCGGAGGCGAGGCTGGTGATACCGAAGGCGAGGTAGGCCGTCCAGGCGGCGGGGACGTGGAGGTACATGAGCCGTACGGCGTCGCGCTGGACGGCGTCGGGGGGCGAGACGAACAACCCGAGCACGACCAGCGCGCCGAGGCTCACGACGGCCAGGCCACCGAGCAGCAGCGTCCCTCGGCGGGCGAAGAAACCCATCAACCCGTTTCCTCCAGGAGGGGGCCGAAGGCCAGCCACCCCATCGTCGTGTAGATCACCGCGAAGACCAGTAAGAGCTGTACCCACGGCCAGGCTTCGGAAGGCGCTCCGTCCAGGGCGGACTCCCAGGCCCGGGTGGCGCCCAGCATGACGGGAGACAGCACCGGTAGTACTAGCAGCGGGAAAAGTGTCTCCCGCACGCGCAACCCCGCGGCCAGGACCCCGTAGACGGTGCCCGCGGCGGCGAGGCCGGCGGTGGCGGCCAGGCAGGCCGAGACGAGGAGCACCGGGTTGGTGGGTTCGAGGTTGTAGAGGACGGCCACGCCGATTCCGAGGACAAGTTCGAGGACGAGGAGTTCGGAGGCCACGGCCAGCGCCTTGCCGGCGAAGATGGCCGCCCCGTCGAGGCCGGAGAGGCGCAGGGCGTCGCGGGTGCCGTTCTCGCCCTCCACCGCGAACGCCCGGGAGATGGCGAGGAGTCCGACGAGCAGGACGGTGACCCAGAACAGCCCGGGCGCCACCCGTTGGAGCAGCCCGCGGTCCGGGTCGAGGGCGAAGGCGAACAGGATGAGCACGATGCCGCCGAAGGGAACCACCTGGTTGAGGGTGACCCGGGACCGGGCCTCGATCCGGAGGTCCTTGCCGGCCACCAGCAGGGCCTGGCGCCAAATGCTCATGAGGTCATTCTGACAGCGGGGCTGGTCACTCCAGTACTCGCTGGCTTCCCCTCCTCCCCTGCGGCGCGTCCGCGAGAGCTAGAGCGTCAGCAAGAACTCGACGATGTCGTCGAGTTCCGCCTCGGTGAACTGAAAATTGAACCGGATGTTGTTGTAGAAGGGCAGCACGTTGTTGCGCAACGCCCGCCGGGCCGCCGCCGGGCCGGTCGCGCCCACGTCGCCCTCCAGCGCCCCGACCCCGAGCCCGCCGCCCAGCAGGTTGCTCGGCGCCGTGGGGTCCCCCGCGATGCCGTCGTGGAAGTAGGGCGAGGTGAACCGCACACCGAGCAGCGAGGGCGTGTCGAAGCCGCGGATATTGCCGTCGTCGTCGATCCGTCCCGGGTCGACGACGGCGTCACCGATGAAGACGGTCGGCAGGGCGCCCCGGTGCGCCTCGCCGTCGGTGAAGAACTCGCCCGAGTGGCACGTGGCGCAGGCGACCTTCTCGTTGGGGCCGAACTCGCCGCTCGGGTCGATGACCGGCCGGGGCGTGCGGAACAGCACCTCGCCCCGCTTGGCCTTGACCGGGTCGTAGTCGACTCCGGGAACGGCGGGCGGCTCCTTGATCTCGGAGATCTGGAACTCGCGGAGGGCGTCGAGTTCCCGCTTGGTCGGTTCCCGCGAGGCGTGCATCTCCAGCGGCGACGTGATGGCGCCCCGGGCCTGCGTCTGGAGGGTGGGGTTGCGGCCGTCCCACATGTAGGGAGCCGTGTGCTCCACACCGAAGAGGCCCGGCGTCTGGCGGTGCCCGAGCTCGCGCTCCCGCACGGGGCCGATCAGATGCGTCCGGTTGTCGGAGAAACCCGGCCCGGAGTGGCACGTGGCGCAGGAGAGGAACTCGCCGGCGACGAGGGGCCCCTGGCTCGGCCGCTGGCCCCAGGCGGTGGTCGAGAAGAACAGGTCCCGGCCCTCCTCGGCGAGTTGCTTGCGCTCCTCGTCGGTGTAGGCCCGGGTGGGGTCGTTGGACTGGTCCCGGTCCGGGATGGTCTCCCGGAAGGGCCCGGCGAAGGCGTCGAAGAGCGGGTTCAGCGGGTCCGGCGTGAAGAACGGCTTGCCCAGCGGCGTCTCGTCTTCTTCGGCGGCGTCGACCCCGGCCAGCGGGCGCAGGTCGGGCAGGAGGTCGGGGTTCTGGCCGGGCTGGTGACCGGAGGCCGCCGCCGGGGCGGGACCGGGCGC
>CAZCVW010000298.1:0-4489 GCA_964502185.1 uncultured Burkholderiales bacterium | reverse complement strand
CCTTGCCGCTGCTCTCTTCAGGAATTACGTTGCCGGGCGCCACTTCCCCCAGGGCCGAAGGTCCCGCCGCGGCCGCCGAAGGGCGCTTCTGTCGGCCACCTTCGGGACGAACGGCCCTAGCTGCCGAGGAGCGAAGGCCCCGAAGATCGGGACAGCGGAAAACCGGTCTCGCCAACCGGAAGATGCGAAGGAGGACCATGCCAACGCAACCCACTCCGACGGACCAGGCCCAGAAGCAGGTCTGGCCCATGCAGGTGGTGTTCACCGAGACGGACGAAGCCACCCGGGCCGACATCGTCATGGACGTGGCCGGCCACCACTACCACGGCTGGGGCCGGGCCCGCCGGAACCCGAACGACCCGGACATCCCCCGCATCGGCGAGGAGGTCGCCGCCGCCCGCGCCCTCACGCGCCTCGCTCAGCAACTGCTGGCCACGGCCGCCGAGGAGATCGAAGGGTCCGAGGGCCACCCCGTGTCGGTTCACCTATGAACCGGTAGGAGCACCGCGCGGACCACGGCAGCGTGCCCTTCGGCCAGGCGGCGGCTCCAGGCCAGGACGACCAGGTCGGCGCGCTCGGCGGCCGCCACGGTCACACCTCCTGGCCCGGGACGCCCGTCCGTACCTCGTCCGGACGCGGATGGGAAGGTGCCGGGCCACCAGCTGGTGGGCCCACTCGTCGAGGTCCATGGTCGTGAACCTCGAGTGCTGCATCTCCGAGCGTGGCGCTCCCTGGCCCGATCCCGACAAGCCGTTCTTCTGTCGAATGCGCCTGCCGACCGCGGCAGGCCCAACTGGCGTTCACGCCGGTTCGCTGACCAGCACTTTTGCCAGCTAATGAACGCCAGTTCCGTCAAGCCCAGGCTGCTCGCGCCGTTTCACACCAACCACCGAGCGGCGGTGCGTGCCCTCACGCATCTCGGGGTGAGGTGCGTGACCCTCGCTCTGGTCATCGGGGTTCACCCGGAGAGAACCCCTGAAGGGGTTGAGAGGGACCTTCGGCCCTAGCGGAGGCGCCTGCTCCGGTTGAGGCTGTGGGCGGCGCCGGCGTCGCCCCGAGGCCGACGCTGGATTGCGGGACGGTGCGGGCCATAACCGTCGGGTCCCCGGAGGGAAGGAGAAACGCGTGGCGGGAGCGCTCCTCACCGACCTCTAAGAGCTCAACATGGCGGCGAGCTACACGAAGCGCGGGATGGTCGGGCCCGCGGTGTTCAGCCTCTTCGCCCGGCGGCTGCCCGCCAACCGGGGGTTCCTCGTCGCCGCTGGCTTGGAGGATTGCCTGCGGTTCCTGGAGGGGTTCTGCTTCGAAGCCGAGGACCTCAAGTACCTGCGGACTATCGGGTTCGATGACGAGACATTGGAGGAGTTCGCGGCCTTGCGCTTCACTGGTGAGGTACGGGCGGTGCCCGAGGGCCGCGTCGTGTTCGCCGGCGAACCGCTCCTGGAGGTCACCGGGCCCATCGCCGAAGCGCAGCTGGTGGAGACCTACCTCCTCAACCAGATCACCTTCCAGAGCACGCTGGCCACGAAAGCGGCGCGCTGTCGGATCGCGGCTTCGGACACGATCGACCTGGTGGACTTCTCCTTCCGACGCACCCATGGCGTGGAGGCCGGCCTGGCCGTGGCCCGGCTCTCGGCCATGGTGGGCTTCTCGGCGACGAGCAACGTGGAAGCGGCCCGCCGGTACGGCTTGCGGGCGGCGGGCACCATGGCCCATTCCTACGTCGAGGCGTTCCCGACGGAGGTGGAGGCGTTTCGGGCCTTCGCCCAGGACCGGCCGGCAGCGACCACGTTCCTGGTGGACACCTACGACACGCTGACCGGGGTCGCTTCGGCCGTGGAGGTTATGCGGGAGTTGCATCTCCCGGGGCCGCTCGCGGTCCGGCTCGACAGCGGCGACCTTGACGACCTGGCCTGGCGGACCCGGCGCCTCCTTGACGACGCCGGGCTTGCGGGGGTCCGGATCTTCGCCAGCGGCGGTCTGGACGAGTTCGACGTCGCGCGTTTCGTCCGGGAGTCGGTGCCGGTGGACGCAGTGGGGATCGGGACCCGGATGGGTGTCTCGGCCGACGCCCCTTCGCTTGACAGCGCCTACAAGCTGGTCGCCTTCGGCGGGCGCCCGGTCATGAAGCTTTCGGAAGGCAAGAAGACCCTGCCCGGCGCCAAGCAGGTCTTCCGGCTTCCGTCCCCCGACGGCGACGTCATCGCCCTGCGGGAGGAACCCCTTCCGGTTGGCGCCGAACCGCTGCTGGAGGTCGTGATGCGGGGCGGCCAGCGGGTGGCCCCCTCGGGCCGTCTGGACGACGCCCGGGCCCGCTTCGAGGCCGACCTCGCCCGCCTGCCCGCGGCGGCGCTCGATCTGCACGAGCCACGCCCCCCGGCCGTGCGGTCCTCACCGGCACTCGAACGCCTGGCTACATGCCTCGAATCCGAGCTTTGTGCCGCCCGGACCTCGCGACCGCTCCTCCCCGCCTTCGCTCGACCATGATGGCACCGCACGGCGACGAGGCCACGGTCCGCACACCGACCTGGCAGTTCCGGCTGTAGGGTCGTCATACCCCGGAAGATGATGTCTCCGGTGACGCCTCACGAGAGCCACACGCCGGCCGTCGACCACGTGCGGGGGGAGACGGTGGAGACCCTCGCACGCGGCGCCCACCTCCTCGAGGCGGTCCTCCGCCGCGCCGAGCGCGAGCCCGAGCGGCGGGTGGCCGGGCGGATCCAAGGCGGCACGGTGGTGTGGGTGACGGCGGAGGAGTTCGCCCGCACGGTCCTGGAGTTGGCCAAGGGCCTCGTCGCTTCCGGCGTCGGCCTGGGCGATCGTGTCGTGCTCATGGCACGCACCCGCCTGGTGGACGGTACGGCCTGCCGCGAGGTCATGGTCATCGAGGAGGGCGGGCTGGCGCAGTTGCGCGCCAGCGGAGAGGCGGTCCCCGACGCAGCCGTCGAGGAACGGCTCGCCTCGCTCGACGCCGCCACGCTGGCGACGATCGTCTACACCTCGGGCACCACGGGGCGGCCCAAGGGATGTCCCCTCACCCACGGGAACCTGTGCACGAACGTGGGGCAGGCGTTGGGGGCGCTGCAGGGGATTCTTGGTCCGGACGAGTGCAACCTCGTGTTCCTCCCGCTGGCTCACGCGCTGGCCCGGATGATCTGGCTGGCGGGCTTCGAGCACGGCATCAGCGCGGTGTTCGCCACCGACCTCGCTCACCTGGCCAAGGAGCTAACGCTCGTGCGCCCCACCATGTTGGTGGGCGTCCCCCGGGTGTTCGAGATCGTGTTCAACGGCGCCCGCCGCCAGGCGCGCCGTGACGGCCGGGGCAACCTTTTCGAGCGGGCGGCGAAGACCGCCGTGCGGTGGTCCGAAGCATCTGCGGCCGGCCGGGCCAAGGCAGCGCTACGGGCCGAACACGCGTTGTGGGATCGGCTGGTGTACCGGCGGCTCCGTTCCGCTCTCGGGGGACAGCTCCGCTTCGCGTTGAGCGGAGGCGCGCCGCTCGGGGACCGGCTCGTGCATTTCTTCTCGGGCGCCGGCGTCAGGATCTACGAGGGGTACGGCCTCACCGAGGCCAGCCCCGTCCTCACGTTGAATGGGGCAGGCGGCTGGCGGCCCGGTACGGTCGGCCGGCCGGTTCCCGGAACGGAGCTGCGCCTGGCATCCGACGGCGAGATCCTGGCGCGGGGGCCGCAGGTGTTCGGTGGGTACTGGCACGGCGCGGAGACCGACATCGGCGTCCTCGACGGTCGCGGGTGGTTGCACACGGGGGACGTCGGTGACTTCGACACCGATGGGTTCGTCCGCATCACGGGGCGCAGAAAGGACCTCATCGTCACGTCCGCGGGGAAAAACGTCGCCCCGTTGCAGCTGGAAGACCGCCTGCGGGCTCATCCCCTGATCGGCGAGGCGGTGGTCCTCGGGGATGGCCGTCCGTACGTGGTCGCCCTGCTCGCCCTTGACGCCGAAGGCCTGCACGACTGGGCCGAGGAACGGGGCGGCCCGGTTCCCGAAGCCGGTGGGAGCGGAGACGGGGAGCTCCTCGCGGCTCTTCAGCAGGCGGTGGACGACACGAACGCGTCGGTGTCGCCGGCCGAGTCGATCCGCCGGTTCGCGGTTCTCCCCCAAGGGTTGAGCATCGAAGACGCGGAGCTCACGCCAACGCTCAAGGTTCGCCGAGACGCGGTCGAGGCGAAGTACGCGCACCTCATCGCCCGGCTCTACCGCTCCTGAAGACGGTGTGGCGCGCCGCCGGCCGGTCATGCGCCCCGGTCAGTGAGGCGCACCCGCTCGCCGATCGGGAACGCAGATCTGTGAGGACTGTGCGCCCTGATGGCCCGGGATCAGGAGGTGCGGCGAACCGGACCTCGGCTGACGGCACCCGGGTCTTTCGGCCCTGGCATCAACCGACGTCGCGGCGCGAGCCTTGACCCATGGACTCTCCGCCGCGTCAGCCGCCGGTGCCGCCGCCGGTGCCGCCCGTGCCGGAGCC
>CAZCVW010000297.1:0-4518 GCA_964502185.1 uncultured Burkholderiales bacterium | reverse complement strand
CTGATCGGCGGGCCGGTCCGGCGGGCTCTCGCCCCACACGGCTTCGATCAGGCGATCGACGGGCACCGGGGCGCCCCGGCCGAGGGCCAGCACCTCCAGGAGCTTGCGGGCCTTGCGGCTCCCGACCCGGTGCGGCTCGAAGCCCTCGACCTCGAGGCCGCCGAGCAGGCGGACCCGCAGCGTGCCCGGCGCGGGCCCTTCTGCCACGTCCCGTATGGGCGACACGCGGCGCTCTGGCGGTCAGGCCCGGCGGGAGACGCCGCCGACCAGGCGGCGGGCCAGACCCCGGGGCAGTGTGGCCAGCAGACCGAACATGAACCGGTTTGGCGCGCCGGTGATGCACAACGCCTTCCCGGCGGCCGCCGCGGCCAGCCCTTCGACGGCGACGTCGTCCGCCTCGGCCAGGAACGGCCCGGGGATCGTCCGCTCGCTGCCCTCGGTGCCGGCCACGGCCGAGAAGTTGGTGCGGGTGAAACCGGGCAGCACCACGGTGGCCGTGACCCCGGTCCCCCGCAGTTCCTCGTGGAGGGTCTCGGTGAAACGGGTCACGAACGCCTTGGTGGCGCAGTAGACGCTCATCCCGTTGAGCGAGACCTGGCCCGCCACCGAGGAGATGTTGATGATGGCGCCGTGGCGGGCGGGCACCATGCGGCGGGCCGCGGCGTGCGACAGGCGCACCAGGGCGGTCACGTTGAGCTCGATCTCCGCTTGCTGGCGGTCGAGATCGAGTTCCCAGAAGGGAGCGCGCCGCCCGAAGCCGGCGTTGTTGACCACGAGGTCGACGGGCTGACCCTCGGCCAGGCGCGCTTCCACCCGGGCCCGCTCGGCGGGCACCGTGAGGTCGGCGGCCAGCACCTCGACCCGGACCCCGTGAGCCTTTTCCAGCTCGCCGGCCAGGCGCTCCAACGCCGACGCGCGGCGCGCCACGACCACCAGGTCGGCGCCGTCGGCGGCCAGGCGGCGGGCAAACGCCTCACCGATACCGCTGGAGGCGCCGGTGACGACAGCGGACTTCCAAGGGGGCACGGCCCACCACTGTGGACGGCCCGGGTGGTGGGGTCAACCGCGGCGGATGACCACGGTGGCGTAGCGGGGAGGTTCTCGCACTTCGTCCCCTCCTGCTCGTAGAGGTAGGGGACGGCGTCGAGGCGGAAGCCGTCGAGACCCAGGCTCAGCCAGAATCGGACCACGGACCGCATCGCCTCGCGGACTCCGGGGTTCTCGAAGTTGAGGTCGGGCTCGTGGGAGTAGAACCGGTGCCAGTAGTACTGCTGACGCTCGGGCTCCCACGCCCAGTTCGACCGTGCGGCTTCGCCGAAGATGATCTTCGCTTCGGGGTACGGCTGGTCCGGGCTGACTCCCCCACCCGTGTCACGTGCCGCCAGCCGCCACCGTCCAGGACCGGAGGGCTGGGACGGCAGCCCGTTTGCGTCGAACGGCCATGACTGATCTATCATGTTGTGAAATCATGATTTCACGAGACGTCGATGCCCCTCGGGTGTCGGATGGAGCCGGCGGCCCCAGGTTCGAGAACACGTCTCTTGCGGTTGAGGTGGTGAGCGGCGATGCAGCTCTACGACTCCGTCAGGATTCCCAACCCGCTTGCGGACGTCTGGGAACGCCTTCTTGAACTCGACCAGTCGTGGTTCGAAGACGCCGCCCGGCTGGTCATCGATCGGGCCGAAACCATCTGGGGTGCGCCCGATGCCCGGAGTGCTCAGGCGCCCGCCCAGGTGACCGTTCGGGTGGGAGAGCCCTCGTGTGACGGGTGCGGCGTCTTCACGCTTCCTCTGGAATGGGAGGCGCACCCTGGGGTCTTCCGGCTGGTGCGCGGCAAGCTCGACGTGCGCGCCGTGAACCCGGTCAGGACGCAGATGGGGCTCACGATGCGGAGTGCGGCCTTACCCGGGCCCGAGTGCAATCCGGATTGGCCGGCACCCCAGTTGGCATTCCAATCCGCCATCGGGGGCTTCCTCCTCCAGATCGTGGCCAAAGTCCAGTTCTACGCGCCAGCAACTCCTGCGCCTCCGGGGTGACTGCTCCTCCCTACCGCTTCGGAGGTGGACGTCGCCCTGAGGACTTCGCCGCCCTGCTCAGTCAGCCCCTCTCCCTCGACCCGGTCAACCCTGTAGTCGTCTCCGCCCGGCGTCTGCTCCTCGATGTGTCCTACGGACCACTTTCCTGCCCACGCTGCGGCCAGACCGGCCATGTCATCACGCTCCTCGACCACGTGCTCGGTGAGCACAAGGAGAACTGTGCCGAGGCCGCCGAGTGGCTCGAGGACGTCGATGCGGACCTCTTCGCCCTGGTCGTCCACCACCTCATCAGCCGCCGCCACCGCCCGCGTCGCGCCGGCGTCCCGCGCTGAGGAGATGGGGCCCTCGAGCGGCCCGGCGCGGGTATGGGCGATGGGCGGACCGCCTGGCGACCCGTCCGGGAGGACCGTCGAGGCCCGGACGAGCGGGGGCGGAGCGGCGCCCCGCCGGATCATCGAGGAAGACGCCAACAGAACGCGACGATCGTCGACCCGTGGCGACCGGCGGTCCCCGCCAGGAGGAACGCGGATGCTGTACCAGCAGTCAACGAAGGTGCCCCACCCCTTCGAGGTCGCGAAGGAGCGGCTCGGATCACTCAGCGAACTCTGGTTCGAGGACGCGGCGCAGGCATCGGTCGACGAGGCCGAGGCGGCGAGGCGTCCGTCCTCTCCCGACGGCCCCGTCCGGTCCAAGGTCCGGATCACCGTTCGGCCTCATGCTGTCCCGGCGGCCGCTCGACGATGCTGCGGCGGGCAGCATCCCAGCGGCGATGAAGGCGTTCCTCGCCCGTGTCTCCGTGGCGGCGCGCGGCTACCCGGAGAAAGGGACCGGGGCGGTGGCGTCGCGCCTCGTCGCCCACGACGTTTCGGCGGCCGGTGGGTCGTCGTCGCCCCGTCGGTGAGGACGGCCGGCTCGATTCCCCACTCCCCCGCCCGCCGATGCTCATGCCGGAGCGGAAACGGGAAACGGGACGTGGGCGTTGCACCGACGGTCTTCGAACCCGAAGGAGACTGATCCGTGACCAAGGAAGCGCGACGGGACGCCGAGGATCTCCTTGGGTTGTATCTCAACGAAATCGCCCGACACCCGCTGCTGACCAAGGGTGACGAGGCGCGGCTCGCCCGGCAGATCGAGGAGGGGAACGCCGCCCGGGCGGAGCTGGCGAAGGGCACAGAACTCTCGCCCGCCAAGAGAGGCGAGCTGCGCCGCGCCGTCGCTGACGGTGAGTTGGCCCAGCGCACGTTCGTGCAGTCCAACCTCCGGCTCGTGGTTGCGATCGCCAAGAAGTACCGGACCTCGGCGCTGCCGCTCCTCGACCTCATCCAAGACGGCAACCTGGGGTTGATGCGCGCCGTCGAGAGGTTCAACTGGCGCAAGGGCTTCAAGTTCTCCACCTACGCCACCTGGTGGATCCGCCAGGCCATAACCCGCGGCATCGCCCACGCAGGACGAACCATCCGCCTTCCGACCCGCGCCGCGGATGCGCTGACCCAGCTCCAGCGGGCCCAGGCCCACCTCGAGCTCGAGCTCTGCCGTCCAGCGAGCCTCAGCGAGCTGGCGGTCGAGGTCGGCATGCCCGAGGACAAGGTGACCGAAGCCCTGCGTTTGGCGGCCGAGCCCCGCTCGCTGTCGGAGCCCCTCGGCGAAGATGGCGGCGCCGAGTTGGGCGACATCGTCGAAGACCGCTCGGCCGAGTCGCCCTTCGAGGTGGCCGCCGCCGCTCTGCTCCCGGCCGAGATCGAAAAGCTCCTCGGGCCGCTCGACGAGCGGGAGCGCCAGATCCTCGCCCTGCGCTTCGGGCTCGACCAAGGCGACCCTCGGACGGCGGCGGAGGTGGGCGCGCACTTCAACCTGACGCCGGAACGGATCCGCCAGATCGAGGTTCGAGCCATGTCCAAGCTGCGCCACCCATCGTCCGACACGGGGGCCCGGAGCCTGTTTGCCGGGATCTGAGCACCGCTACTCGCTCAGGTCGAGGGGTGCTGAACGATCCGTGTCCCCGGCGTCAACCCGCATCACCCAGGCGACATGGGCAGCCGGCACGGGGGCGTCGGCGTGGGTTGCCGTCGGGCTGAACGCCACCCCATCGAGTTGCCGGAGGAGCGCCTGGTCGGCGAGGAACGAGCGGTTGAGGACGCGGTTGGCCGTGTCGAGAAGTCCGAAGATCTGGGGGTCACAAACGGAGTAGACGCGGGGGCGCACATCGTCGGCGTGCACGATGCGGGCCCGCCGGAGGACGGCGAGCTGGCTGGAGAGGCGGCTTCCAGCCCGGCCTTGGGGCTGAGCTCGCCGATAGTGTGGTCTGCGAGACGGAGGAGTTCGAGGATTCTGATGCGAGCGGGGTGCGCCAAGGTCTTGAACAATTCGGCCGTGAGCGCGGAGGCGGGCGTGATCATGTGGGCGCCCCGGGTGGAGGAGCCGGTGACGTTCGGAACGCGACGGCAACGATGCCGACGGACGGGCTCACCGGCGACGTCTCGGC
>CAZCVW010000296.1:0-4521 GCA_964502185.1 uncultured Burkholderiales bacterium | reverse complement strand
GTCAAGGCGGAGGTCGCGGGTTCAAGTCCCGTCAGGACCGCTCGGTGTGGCAGTGTCGCCCGCCGTCACCCGGCCGGGTAGCTCAGTCGGCAGAGCGCGCGCCTGAAAAGCGCGAGGTCGCCGGATCGACGCCGGCCCCGGCCACAGTAAAAGCGCAGGTCAGCGGGCATTCCCTCGCTGACCTGCGTCGCGTCCGGAGGAACGATCCCGCGAGAATCCCGCGGGTGAATCCTGACGAGCCCCACGACGCCGGCGTGGGTCGCTCGGGTGACCACGTTCAGTGGTGTCAGGGCAAGCGGAGCACTGGCGCCGGGAGGGTGGGCCCAGCCGCCAGCTTGTGGTCGCCGGTGAGCAGGGCCGCTCCGAGGTGTTCGGCGAGCGCGACGTAAGTCGCGTCGGCGAAGGTCATGCTGTGCCGGTGCCGCCAGGCGTCGGCGAACAGGCCCCGCACCTGAGCCACCCGCAGCGGCCAGACGGCAAAGCGCCGGACCGCCTTCTCGATCTGCTCGGGAGTAAGGATCCGATTCAAATCCCAGCGGCGCAGAACCGCTCCGACCTCGATGTAGATCGTTTCGGGTGCCCACAGGACCGGCTCCGGAGGTAGGAGAACCCGCAAGGCGCGGCCAGTCTTCGTTCCCGCCATCAACTCAACGCCCGCCGAGGCATCGACGACGACCGGTGTCACACCTCGCCGGCCGCCCGGGCCTCCGCCAAAGTCTCCGCTGCGCTCACCGGCAGGTCGAGCGGTTCTTCGCCCTCGACCTCGTCCAACCAGGCGAACAGGGCAGCAGGTGAGACGTCGTCGTCCGGATTGATCACGACGACCGCAGGATGCTCAAAGAACTCCTCAGCGGAACGAGCCACAAATCCCACGATACACAGACCCAGATCAGAGGCGGCCGCGAATCGCGCTGACTTGGGCACTCTCGGCCGGGCTGGCCCGGCGGGCCATCTCGTCCAGCCGGTCGGCGACGCTCTGGGCTTGGCCGGGCATCAGGTGCCCGTACCGATCGAGGGTGAGCGCAGCGGAGGCGTGGCCGAGCATCCGCTGGAGCACCTTCACGTCTGCGCCGGCAGCGATGGCCAGCGAGGCGCACGTGTGCCTGAGATCGTGGACGGGTCTGCCCCTGGTCAGACGGGTCGGGAAGACTCGATGGCCGCCAGCTGGCGCAGCCCGTGGGAATGTCGCTCGAGGGGGAGGTGACGATGCCGTCGGTGGGATAGAGGTTCTCCCGTCCCCGGTGGCGGTAGGCGGAGCGGTCGACGACGACCGTGCCCACGATGGTGGTCAGCGGCCGCTCGTGGCCTGCCTCGACCGCCCCGTGGGGGACACCGCCCGCGTCGACCACCAGTCGGAGCAGCTAGAAGCCCTAAGTGTGGATGTAGTCCTCCAGCTCGGAGTGCTCGAGCGTGGCGGCCGTGCCGCCGGCCAGGAAGCCGCGGATCTTGGCGAACTGAGCAACCGACGCCTCGGCGGCCTCGGCGGGGGAAGTCTCAGCCCTGACGGTCATCTCCGAGGCGACCTCTGGGCCGACAGGCGGGTCACCAACGCCGCCAAACCCGCGTTGGCCTCCTCCTCGAGGCGGGCCTTGGCCACCTGGTAGCGAGCGGCGGCCGCCCGGACAGCTCCCACCTGGCCGGCGGGCAGCATCAGAAACCGGGTCTTGCCCGCCTGGGAGTAGCTCAGCACGGTCGCCTCGTGGAGGGCGGCCCCATCGGCGCAGCGGCAGTTGGGCTTGCCGCATCTGCGCCGGTGCACCACCACCGAGCCCCGCACCATCCGGGGCGGCTTCGTCTCCTTGGCCGCGATGGCCACGCCCACCTCCTATCTGCTAGCGAACCACTAGCAGATCATGGCACGTCGCCCTCCCCCGGTGGTGGATAGTCGCCCGAATCGGATCGGCCAGCCGCGGGCCACGCAGCAGATTGCAGCAGCACGCAAAGGCCCGGATAACCAGCTGCCAGGGTGGAACCCCGGCGATCCCAGCTACCACGGACGCCCCCCGCAGGCCCCGCGGCCAAGAACTACCTGCTCAGACGGCCCGATGCCCGTCTTACCTCGTCACTCCAGGAGAGCCGCACCCTTTTCATTTGAAGGCCTCTTCGCCCTCACAGAGGGAGAAGGGCTGCCTGGCCGAGTCGAACTCGCCGCAGCGCTCGAAGAGGGAGACGACCCGGAACGAATCGGCGAAGGCATCACCTTCGTGGAGGTTGGGGAAGGTGATCGGACCCACGTGCATCCGGGCCAGGCGCACGCCGCCCTCCACGAAGATGTCCTGCAGTCCGACGGCCTGGCGTCCCGGCGGGGCCGTGCGGGGCCGGCACACCACCGGCGCCGACCCCGGAGCCGCGGCGGCGCCGACCAGGGGGCAGAACGGGTCGCGGAGCAGAGCCGGGTCAACGGCTGGGGATGGGGCGGGGACGGGAGCTGAGGGAGCGGTCACGCTGGCCGACGGGACGGGGGCCGTGGGTAGCGCCGGGCCGACCGGAGCAGGGGGAGTGCTGCTGTCGCCGCCTGCGAAGAGCCGGAACACGAGGAGGGCGACGATGGCGGCCGCCCCGACGGCGCCCAGGATGACGGCTCTCCGGTGCTCACCCGAGAGCAGCGCCCGCATGCTCAGCCCCCTCCCGCTCCGCCCGGCGCCGGGCTCTGGACCACCGGATTCGGTGATGTCGTCGCCGGCGCCTGAGTGCCCTGGGCGGGAACGGCGGCGGCCGGGGAGCCGGGAGCCTGGGCCGCCGCCGGGGTGGTGAAGATGCGGGCGCTCATGGTCGCGGTCAGCTGGAGCGCGCCTCCCGCCTGCCCGCCGAGCGAGAGCTGGAGCGAGTCGACGACGACGAGTCGCTCGAGGCCCTCCAGACGCTGGAGGTAGTCGACGATCGGGAAGAAGCCGCCGTTGACGGCGATGCTGACCCCGATGGCGCTGGGCCCGCCTCCAACACCGGCGACGGCGGCGGCCGGGGCGACGGAGATCCAGTCCACGCCCGAGCGGACGGCGGCGTCGTTGGCCGCCAGGATGAACCCGGCCACGTCGGGCTGGGGAGGGACGAGGCGCCGCAGCCGCTCCAGCTGGGCTTCCTGGGCTCCTCGCCCGGCCTCCAGGCGGCGCAGCCGCACCAGCGTGGAGCGAAGCTCCTGTTCCTGGCCCTCGGCCGCGGAGACCTGCTCGCCGAGGCGTCGGCGCTCGCTTCTCTCCGGCCCGAACAGCGCCACGTACCACAGGAGAACGCCCACGGCGGCGACAGCGGCGGCGGCGACGACGGCGGCGAGGACGGTCCTGTTCCGTTTCACGGCTGGGGCCCCAGGATCCGTTGGAGGCGGTCCGACCGGGCGGCCGGCCCGACGCTGGCGCTCGAGGTGAAGCTCACCAGGGGACGGGGACCGCCCTCTGCCTTGGTGGCCGACGACACGAACAGGTTGAGGTAGTACGGGATCCGGGGGACGCGATCGAGCCAGGCGGCCACGGCGGGGAAGTCGAGGCCGGTCGCCGCGAACAACGCCGTCCCGATCGTTCCGCCCGCTCCCGTGGCGGCCGCTCCGCCCGTTCCCGTGGCCGTCGCTTCCGTGCCTGCCGCTCCCCCGGTGCCTGCCGCTCCTGCCGCTGCTGCCGGGCTGGCCGGCTGGAGGCTGAAGCTGGTCAGCCAGACGCCCTCCGGGAGCGTGCCGGCCAGGTCCTCGAGCACCCGGGGCCAGGAGACGTCGCCGGCCAGCGCGGCGGTCAACCCCTGGCGCCCCAGGGCCAGCTCCCGCTCGCCCTGGAGGGGCCCGGACAGCATGTCGATCTGGGCCTGGAGGGCCCGGTTGGTGCGCTGCTGGCCGGCCAGGCGGTCGCGCTGGCCGGCCGCTCCCGCCACTTGGAGGAGGCTGAACCCGGCCAGCACCATCAGCAGCGCGGCGGCGGCCACGGCGAGGCGTCGTCTCATCTGGCGGCCGATCGCCTCCCGGCGGGCCTCGGGGGGCAGGAGGTCGATCCGCGCCCCCTCAGCCCGGCGCCCGCCGAGGGCGAGGCCGACGGCGACGGGGAGGTACGGGTCGAGTTGGGGGAGCCCCTCCTCGGGGATCCCGATGTTCCCGACGTCGATCGTCTCCCGGGGCCGGGCCTGCTCGACGGGCAGGCCCAGCGAAGTGGCGAGCGACTCGGCCAGGCCGCCGGCTAGCGAGCCGCCACCGGTGAGGAGGACCCGCTCCAGCGGGGCTCTCTCGGGCTGGTTCAGGTAGTAGTCGAGTGAGCCGTGGATGGGGCCGGTGATTCCGGCCAGGCCGGCCTCGACCGCCGCCCGCACCCCCGGATCGCCGTTTCCCCCGAGGCCGCGCTTGGCCACCTCGGCCGCCTCGAGGGTCACCCCGAGATCGCCGGACACCGCCTCGGTGACCGAGTCGCCCCCGGTGGCCACGATCCGTACCAGACGGGGGACGCCGGCCTCGTGCACCACCACGGTGGTGACGCCGGCGCCCACCGACACGATGGCCTCGGCCGATCCGGGCTCCCCGGGCGCCGGCCGCAGCCCCCGGATCAGGGC
>CAZCVW010000295.1:0-4527 GCA_964502185.1 uncultured Burkholderiales bacterium | reverse complement strand
TGTGGCCTCCCCGTGGGCCGCCTGGACGGGCGGCCCGCCACGCCGGCGCTGTGGGGCGCGCTCCTGGCCCAACGGCTCGAAGCGTGCTGATGGCCCCGAAGCTCAACAGCCTGGTCGAAGTCCGGGCCGGGAACGTACGGGACTGGCTCCCGTCCCGCATCGAGGACGTGGTCGACGGCGACCTGGTCCTGGCTGCGCCCACCATTCCCGGAGCGGGGCCCCTGCCGGCGCATCGGGGCGACCGGGTTTCCTTGCGGTGGCGGGCGGACCGGGGAGTGGGCACCCTGGAGGGCCGCTTGGTCAGCGTGTTCGGTGGCCGGCTGCCCATCTGGCGACGCCCACGTCGGACGCCGGTGAGCTGCCTCCCCCGGCATCGGCCATGAACCCGTCCGCCCGCTTCTCCGTCAGCCTCCTGGTGTCGCTCCTGCTGTGGGCCCCGACCGCCCGCGCCTGCTTCCGCGGCGACGTCGACCTCGCCTCCGCCGGCCTCCGCTACCTCGCCGCCTTCTTCGTGGCCCACCTCGCCACCGGCGTGATCAGCCGCCTGATGACCGCCTACCGCCACCTCGATGCGAACTAGTCATCCCCTCCACCGGAAATGGCGCTCCAGAGCTATGGATCGGACCGGAGCACTCGTCGACACTCCAAGGTGGGCCGCGTCGGAAATGGGCGCGCCGTCCCCGGTATTCCGAAAGGCGCGGAGACCCATGGCCATGTGGCAGATCGGGGCGGCGGCCAACGTGGTCCTCGCCGCGGCGTTTGGCCTGACCCTGGCCTCGGCTCGCCAGATCAGCTCGACCCTGCTCGGCGAGTCGGGCACCGAGCTCGCTCTGGGGCCCGGGGAACTTGTTCGCCAAGCGCCGGCGGTCGTCGCGCCCATCGGCGCTGCGTCCATTCACACCGGCGTATGAGCCGCAGTTCATGAGCCCGTCCCATGCCGCCGTCCATCCTGGTGCCCCGTCGCGCCCGGCCCGCCTGCGCCTTCTGCTGGCGGACGACACGCCCACCGTGCGTTACTTCCTGCGCTACGCCTTCGAGGCGTCCTCCGCCTTCGAGGTCGTAGCCGAGGCGGGCGACGGTGAGGAGGCCGTCGAGATGGCGGAGCGGTACCGCCCGGACGTGGTGCTCCTCGACCTCGCCATGCCGGTCATGGACGGTCTCCAGGCCATTCCTCTCATCCGGGAACGAGCGCCCGAGACTAAGATCATCATCCACTCGGGCTTCGAAGCGACCCGGATGGAGGCGCAGGCCCTCGCCCTCGGCGCCGCCGCCTACCTGGAGAAGTCCCACCGGCCCGACGTGCTGGTCGACCGTGTCCTGGCCGTCATGCGTGACGTCCCCCCGGGCCCCCGGCGCGTTCCGGGCCCGCCGGCACCGGCTGCCTCCGTCTCGAAAACCCCGCCAGCTGCCCCCGACCTCAACGAAGCCACGCCCCAGGCCCTCGACCTCGCCTTCGACCGGGCGCCCGTCGGCATGGCCCTGCTCGGCCAGGACGGCCGGTGGCTCCGGGTCAACCGGGCGCTCGGCGAGATGCTCGGCCGGCCGGAGCCATTGGTACCTGGCGACGAGCTGCTCCGAGGGACCATCGCCGAGGTCATCCACCCGGACGACCGGGAGTCCGTCACCGAGGCGCTCCGAGGACTGCTCGACGGTGAACTGGCCGGCTGGGAAGCCGACCGGCGCTGCCTACATGGAAAGGGCCGCCTCGTGTGGGGCCACGTGGAGCTGACCCTCGTGCGAGACCCGGACGGCTCGCCGCGGTACTTCGTGGCGCTCGTCCAGGACATCAGCGAACGGCACCTGGCCGACGAGAAGGCCCGTCTCTGCCAGTCGCTGGCCCAGGCGATCGGCTCTGCCGCCGACCTGGAGGAGGCCCTCGGCGTCCTCCTTGCCCAGTTGTGCGAGGTGACGGGCTGGGCCTGCGCCCAGGCGTGGGTGCCCGTGTTGTCCGATGACGGCGTCGGTGACGGCAGCCGTCTGGTGGCCAGCCGGGCGTGGCACGCCAGGATCCCCGGCCTGGACGACTTCCGCCGGGACAGCACCGGGCGTACCTTCGTCCCCGGCCTCGGCCTTCCCGGCCGGGTGTGGGTGAGTGGCGAGCCGGCCTGGATCGACGACGTCACCGACGAGCCGAACTTCCCCCGCGCCATCCCGGCGGCCACGGCCGGCCTCCGCTCGGCGGCGGCGGTGCCGGTCGTCGCGGGCGAGCGGGTTGTGGCCGTTATCGAGTTCTTCTGCACCGAAGCCCGGCCCGAGGACGCCGGGCTGCTGCGCCTCGTCGGCGAAGTGGCCGCCGAGGTCGGCGGTTTTCTCGAGCGCAAGCGGGTGGAGGACGCCCTGCGCGCCTCGGAGCAGCGTTACCGGGCGGTGGCCGAGGTCGCTCCCGAAGCGGTCATCGGCGCCGACGGGCAGGGGCGGATCGTGGCCTGGAACCCGGGCGCCACCACCACGTTCGGTTACGAGGCCGACGAGGTGCTCGGCCGGCCCCTGTCGATCCTGATGCCCGAGCGGTTCCGGTCCGACCACCAACGGGGCCTCGAACGATTCCGCCTCGGGGGCGAGGCCCGGGTCGTGGGCCGCACCGTGGAGGTCGCCGGCCTCCGCAAGGACGGTACCGAGTTCCCCATCGAACTCTCCCTCGGGGTGTGGCGCTCCGGGGCCGAGATGTTCTTCTCCGGCATCATCCGCGACGTCTCCGAGCGCAAGCGGGCCGAGCAGGCTCTGGCCGCCGCCCGGGACGAGGCGATGCAGGCCGCCCTCCAGAAGTCGCAGTTCCTGGCCACCGTCAGCCACGAGATCCGCACCCCGCTGGGGGCTGTGGTGGCCATGACCGGCCTGCTGTCGGCCACCGCCCGGGACGCCGAGCAGGCGGACTGGATCCGTACCGCCAACCGCTCGGCGACGACGGCCATGGAGATCATCAAACGACATCCTCGACTTCTCCAAGGTCGAGGCGGGCCACCTGCTGCTGGAGCACCGTGCCTTCGACCTGCGGGAGGTCGTCGACGACGCCGCGGCCATGGTCCGGCTCGAAGCGGGCCGCAAGGGACTCGACCTGGTGGTGACCGTCGACCCTGTCTTTCCGGCCACCTGCGTCGGTGACCCGGGGCGGCTCCGCCAGGTGCTCATCAACCTGCTGGCCAACGCCGTCCGTTTCACCGACTCCGGCTCGGTCACCGTCCGGGTCCCTGCCCCGGTGCTGTCCGACGAGATGATGACCGTCCGGCTCGAAGTGGCCGACACGGGCATCGGGATCTCGCCCGAGCACCAGGATCAGCTCTTCGAGCCGTTTACCCAGGGCTTGACGGCCGCCGCCCGCCGCCCCGGCGGGACCGGCCTCGGTCTGGCCATCTGCCGCCAGCTCGTGACCATTATGGGCGGATCGATCGGCGTCGAGAGCGGCCCCGACGCGGGCAGCACCTTCTGGTGCGAGGTCAACCTGCGACGCGAGATCGCCCCGGAGAGTGCCGTCGAGCGCCGGGTGGCCGACCAGAAGCGCGTCGACTCGTCGACGACACCCCCGCCGGCCGCTCCCGCCCCGAGCCCCGCTGACCAGTTCGGCGAGGGGATCCGGCTCCCGGGCCGGGCGAGGGTGCTCGTGGTCGAGGACGACGAGACCAGCCAGAAGGTGGCCGCCGTGCTGCTCCGGCGGCTCGGGTTCGACGTGGAGGTGACCGGCAGCGGGCAGGAGGCCTTGGCCCGCCTTGAGCAGGCCGCCTTCGACACCGTGTTCATGGACTGCTTCATGCCGGGCCTCGACGGTTTCGCGACCACGGCCCGCATCCGGGAACGGGAAGCCGCCTGTCCACCATCGAGCCGGCGGCGCACGCCGATCGTCGCCATGACCGGAGCGGCGATGCCCGGCGACCGGGAACGGTGTCTGGCCGCCGGGATGGACGACTACGTGTGCAAGCCGGTCACCCCCGAGGAACTGGAGCGGGTGGTGAAGCGCTGGTCGGAGAAGGAGACGCCGCCCAAAATGTTCACGAGCTGGGGCCGCCGGGCCGCCGGGGACGTGGGCGAGACCACCAGCATCGACTGGGAGCGGCTGAACCTGCTGCGGGCGGCCTGCGCCTACGACACCAAGCCGGGCGTGCTCGGTGAACTCGTCGGCGAGTACCTCGCCGCCGGGGCGGAGCGTATCGACGGGCTCCGGGCGGCCGTCGCCACCGGCGATCGCACCCGGGTCGAGCACCTGGCCCACATGCTCAAAGGCTCGAGTGCGACCTTCGGCGCCGTCGAGGTGGCCGGACTTTCGGCCGACCTCGAGCAGGCCGCCCACGTGGGGAGCCTCCGGGCCGCCCCGGAGTTCCTGGCCGGCCTGTCCGAAGCCTTCGACCGCGCGTCACGGGCGTTGCGCCAGTCGCTGCACACGGAGGCGGTCTGATGGTGAGACCGCTGCGCGTCCTGGTGGCCGACGGAGGCGTGCCGCGGCGTCGACTTCGGCGAGCTCGCCTGCGCCAGGCTGTGCCCGTCAGGCGCGGCGGAGGGCCCGGCCGCTGAGGCCGACCAGGGCCATGGAGCCGG
>CAZCVW010000294.1:0-4534 GCA_964502185.1 uncultured Burkholderiales bacterium | reverse complement strand
GGCCTAGCCGGCTTCGGTCGCCTTGGTCGAAGCCGCTTTGGCCGCGTCGAGGGCGGCCAGGTTCGCTTCGGCGGCGGCGAAGATGCGGGCCGTGCACCCGGCCATCTCCACCGGCGGCATCAACTCTTCCGCCAGGCGCCGGGCCAGTTCGTGGAACTGGCTGCCGGCCGGGCCGGTGGGTCGCTCCAGGGCCAGCGGGGTGCCCTTGTCGCCGCCGGCGGCCACGGCCGGCTCCAACGGCACCTGGGCCAGCATCGGTGCACCGATCTCGGCCGCCAGGGCGGCACCGCCCCCGGTGCCGAACAGCGCGTACTCCTCGCCGTGGTCGCAGGTGAAGGCACTCATGTTCTCCACGACGCCGATGACCGAGACGTGGGACCGCCGGGCCATGTCGGCTACCCGCACCGCCACCTTCTGGGCGGCCAGGGCCGGGGTGGTGACGACCAGGAACTCGGCCCTCGGCAGGAGGCGCGACAGGGCCATCTGGATGTCGCCGGTGCCCGGCGGCATGTCCACCAGGAGGTAGTCGAGGTCGCCCCAGCGCACATCGGTGAGGAACTGCTCGAGGGCCTTGGCCAGGACGAGGCCTCGCCACATCAGCGCGGTCCCCTCGTCGTCGACCAGGAACCCCATCGAGATGATCTTCAGCGTGCCCTTGCGACCGGGCCCGGCGGGCACCTCGACGACGTTGGGGTGGATCTTCCCGTCGGTGCCGCCCAGCCGGCCGGACACCCCCAACATGCGCGGGACGGAGAAGCCCCAGATGTCGGCGTCGAGCACGCCGACGGTCAGGCCCCGGGCGGCCAGGGCGGCGGCCAGGTTGACGGTTACGGACGACTTCCCCACGCCGCCCTTGCCGCTGGCCACGGCCAGGATGCGGGTCTCCAGCGGGATCTCGGTCTCGGGGGCGCGCTCCTGGGCCTTGCGCCGCGCCCGCGACATGAGGTCGCTGCGTTCCGTGGACGTCATCTCGCCCATCCGCACCTCGACGCCGGTCACACCCGGCAGCTCCCGGAGGCGCGCTTCGATGTCCTGGCGGATCTGAACCCGCAGCGGGCAGCCGGCGATGGTGAGCGCGATCTGGACGTCTATGACCCCGTCGGGGTCGACATCGACGGAGCGGACCATGCCGAGGTCCACGATGCTGGCGTGCAGCTCGGGGTCGTTCACCCCTTCGAGCATGCGCCAGACCTCTTCGGGGGTGGGGCGGTCGGGGTTCATAACCTCATTTTACCGGTCTGGGCCTTGAAAATATTCCCGCTCGCCGCTACGGTCAATCTTGATGGACGCACTGCCCATCTACAAGGCGCTCGCAGACGACACGCGCTTCGCCATTTACCGGGAGCTCGCTCAGTCACCTTCCTCCTGTTCGGCCAGTGATCTGGCCGAGCGGCTGGCGCTGCACCCGAACACGGTCCGGCCCCATCTGGAGCGCATGCGGGAGGCCGGTCTGGTGGAGGTCGAGGCCGCCCATCGGGGCACGGTGGGGCGCCCTCAGCTGCGGTATTCGCTGGCTCCGGGAGCACCCGGACCGGGCCTTGCCCCGCCCGCCCACACGCTGCTGGCCGGGATGCTCGGCGCCCTGGCCGAGGCTCGGGGGGCCGACAGGGTGGATGCCATCGATTTGGGGCGGCGCTGGGGTGAGGAAGCCGTGAGCCGGCGGCCCGCCGGGGCCTGCCTTGCTGCCCTCGTGGCCGAGTTGGACCGTCTGGGTTTTGACCCGTCCCGAACGGGGGCGGCCGAAAACGGGCAGAGCGTCCGGGTGGACTTTCTGCATTGCCCGTTTCGGGAACTGGCGGAGGCCTATCCCGACTTGGTGTGCAACCTCCATCGGGGCATCGTGGAAGGTGTCGTCGCCGCCGCGGGCGGTGGAATGGTTGAGGATTTTCGAACGTTAGGAGATCGGGACCCGTGCCATGTCACGGTGACCGTCGGGTACGCTGGAAACACGTCCTGAGCCGAAGGCTCAAGGCAACAAGGAGGCCTGTGGTGATTACCCTTACCGACTCGGCGTCGGCCAAGGTCAGAGAGCTGATCGAGTCGGAGGGCAACTCCGAGCTCGCGCTACGGGTGGCCGTTCGGCCCGGTGGCTGCTCTGGCTTGAGCTACGAGATGTTCTTTGACTCGGAGTTCTCGGCCGACGACAACAAGCTCGACTTCGGTGGGGTGAAGGTCGTCGTCGACAACGCCAGTGCGCAGCACTTGAACGGCGCCTCGCTGGACTACAAGGAAGGCCTGATGGGGGCCGGGTTCAGCGTCAACAACCCGAACACCACCCGCACCTGCGGCTGCGGAAACAGCTTCTCGTAGTTTCGCCGCCATGAGCAGCTGGATGGTGGTCGGCTCTCCGGACAACTTCGCCCGGACGCGTGAGCGCAGTTTTTCGATGCAGGGCTTCAAGACCCGCCAGCGCAGGAAGGTGATGGAGCAGATGGCGCCGGGCGACCGGCTGGTCTACTACGTGACCAAGGTCCAGGCCTTCGGGGCCACTGCTTCCATCGACAGCGAAGGCTTCGAGGGCCACGAGCAGATCTGGGAGTCCAAGCCAGGTGAGGACTACCCCTGGCGGGTGAAGACCTCCGCCGACATCGTGCTCGACGAGAGCCAGTGGGTGCCCTCCGAGGCGGTCGGTCCGGGGCTCACCTACGTGCAGAAGTGGCCGGCCGAGCATTGGAAGCTGGCCTTCCAGGGCAACCTGCATCGCCTTCCCGACGAGGACTTCGACGTCCTGCGGGCCGCCCTCGACGCGGCTCGGGGTTAGCGGTTCCCCGGTTTCGCTTCGTAGGTCGCCAACTCGGCGAGGGCCGCGTCCACGCGGGCCAGCTCAGCTCGGGCTTCGGCGGCCAATGTCTCGGCCAACTTTCGCTTCCGCTCGTCGGCGGGACTGAGCGGTTCGGGTTCGGGTGGTGGCGGGGGCGGCGGCGGAGCCGGGGGCGGGACTGGCTGCAGCAGGCGCCCGATGAGCGCTTCGACGTCGGCCGGGGCGGTTCCCGGCGCGAGCTGCCCCCACTTGGCCGCGGCCTCGTCGGCCCGTTGCCGGGCCACCTGGAGCTGGCGGACCACACCCTCGCGCTCGAGCCCCTCGGAGCGGGCCCAGGCCAGGCCGTCGAGGCTGGCCACCCCGGCCGCGGCCATTGCCTCGGCGGAGCGCAGCGACGCCGCCCGGGCGGCGGAGGCGGCCACCCGCAGGTCAGCCGCCATCGCCAGAACCAGGGCGGTCGGAATCAGATACGTCCACGCCGGCCACGTCAGCGACGCCACGATGATGGCCATTCCCGTGGCGCTGATCAGGGAGCCGGCGGTCCGCCGCCAAGCCGGGGCGATCTCGGTCCGGGCGGCCTCGGCGTCGGCGGCGGCGGTGGCCGCCGCACCCAGAAGACCATCGTCGGCCGGATGGAGCCGGGCCGCCCTGGCCTCGGCCGCCTGGACGTCAGTTCGGGCGTCGTGCAGGACCTGGGCGGCGTCGCGTAGGGCCTCGGCGGCGGCTGTGAGGTCGGGCGACGGTGAGGGCGCCAGTGAGGGCGCCAGTGCGACCGGCAGAGCCGGTGGGGGCATGACCGAGGTGAGCAGGGCCAGGGCGGCGTCCAACTGCGCTTGGGCCTCGGCCCGGTCGGCGGCAAGCGCGCGCCGGACAGCAGCCCGGGCGTCGCCGGTCGGGTCGGCCTCCGGCCGGCCCGGGGTCCGGGGTGCCCCCGAAGAGGCGGCGCCGTTAGCCTCGGGCGCGCCGGTGACTTCGGCCTCGTTCACGTCCCCGCCTGCCCCGGAGGTACACGATGCCCGCCGAACCCGTCCCCACTCCGAGTGCCCCGGCCACGGCCGGCCCCTACTCGCCCGCCGTACGGGCCGGAGACTGGCTGGTGCTGGCCGGCCAGCTCGGCATCGACCCGGCCACGGGGGCCCTGGCCGACGGCGTCGCCGCCCAGGCCCGGCAGGTGCTGGCCAACATTTCCGCCATCCTCGGGGACTGCGGCGCGGCGCTGACCGACGTGGCCAAATCGACGGTCTTCCTGGCCGACCTGGGCGAGTTCGCCGTGGTCAACGAGGCCTACGCCGAAGCCTTCGGCGATCACCGGCCGGCGCGCTCCACGGTGCAGGTGGGTGCCCTGCCGCTCAGTGGGCGCGTCGAGATCGAGGTCTGGGCGCACCATCCCGTGGCCTGATCGCACAGCCGTTAACCTTAAGGCGATGGGCGGCGCCGTAATCCTCGTGGTGGCGATGATCATCGCCATTCCATTCGGCCTCTTCGTGGCCGGTGCCTGCTGGTCGGCCCTCCTCGGCAATGCGCTCGAGGCTTACGCCCGCTCCGAGCCGGCCGCAGGGCCCGCCGAGCCGGGCGCCACGGGGTAACCGGTCGGTCGCCCGGGGCTCGCACCCCACCGCGACTGCCCGAACCGGTAGCCCACCGACCTCACGGTCTGAATCCACCCGGCGTGGTCCTCGCCCAGCTTGGCCCGGAGGCGCCGCACGTGGACGTCGACCGTCCGGGCGCCGCCGTAGTACTCGTAGCCCCATACCCGTGACAGCAGGGTTTCCC
>CAZCVW010000293.1:0-4551 GCA_964502185.1 uncultured Burkholderiales bacterium | reverse complement strand
CGGTTGGAGTCGGCGAAGTGCTCTTCGAGGCGCTCCCGGGTGGCGGGGTCCATCGGCGTGCGCTTGTAACCGTTGTGCTTCTTGTAGTTGGACAGCGGGTGGGAGGGAAGCCCGAGGAACTCGAGCACCCGGGCGTACTCCACCGCCGGGTCGGAGAAGAAGTCCTCGGCCTTGACCACGTGGATCTGGTTGGCCGGGAACAGCGACCGGTACACCTCGAGCTGGTCGGCGTAGCGGCTCCGGGCCATGTACGAGTGGTGCTGGTGGGAGAAGCTCTTGTAGTCGGGATCGGCGTTCATGCGCCGCAGTTCGCCGTCGAGGCGCTCGGCTTCGGCGTCGAGGGCGTTCTCGAAGACGTCGATGTGCTCGAAGCCCCGGGACAGCTCGTGCTGCCACTGCGAGTAGGTCCGCTCGATCGGGTCCCGCAGCATCATGATGAGCTTCACGGCCGGCAGGTGCTGGGCCAGGCGGTAGGGCACTTGCGGGTGGAACAGGTAGTACGGGCTCGCCTCGCCGGTGACGAGGCCGGCGCCGTGCCGGGCCTTGAAGTAGGCGCGGTACAGGCGGGTCGGGAAGTGCGCCCGGTACCAGGCCATGCCCTTGTCGTAACGGGTGTCGAAGAAGTGCACGCCCTTCGTCCGCAGCGTCGCCGAACGGAACTGCGGGTGCTCGGAGAGGTACTTGTAGAGCGAGGTGGTCCCGCAGCGCTGGGCGCCGATGATGAGGAACTCGGGCAGGGGCCGCATCCCGCTGGTCGGAACGGTGTACATCCGGGCGGCCCGCTTGGCCCTGGTCTTCCAGGTGGTGGGGCTTTCCGAGTGCACGGCACCGGCCTCAGTCATGAGCTGCTTGTCGGTCATCATCGTTAGGGCCTTCCGGGGAACTGGGCGTAGCCGGGCTGCGGCACCCGGTTGACCCGGGAGAACTCGCCGCCGTAGGCGACCCATCCGGTGCCGTCACCCTTGGTGATGACCTCGAGGGTGAACGGTCCGGTGGTGGTGTCGAGCTCGGGGTCGAAGTTGACGGCGATCTCGCCGTTGACGTTGAAGGCCGAGGCGTGCTTGCGCTTGTAGGTGCCGCTGTCGACGAAGTCGTAGTGGCCGCCGTTGTAGACCGTGGTCAGCGACGAGTCGACCGCCACCGAGTCACCGTCGTACTTGTGCTTCCAGGTCGGCGTCTCGGGTCCCTCGTGGGGCAGGAAGCGCTCCATGCTGCCGCCGGCGCCGCCGCCGGCCATGAAGAGGCTCTTCCCGTCGCCCTTGAAGATGTCGAGGTCGAAGGCGGGGATGTCGATCTTCGGCTGCCACGACGTGGGGGTACCGGCCGGCAGGTTGAGGGAGATGAGACCCAGCTGGCCGTTCATGTCGGAGAACGTCCCACCGGCGTAGAGGTACCTTCCGTCGGCGGAAGCGGCCAGGGCCCGTACCGCACCGTCGCCGCAAACGTCGCCGCTGCACTGCTTGCCGCCCTGGCCGATGAGCCCGACACCGGGAGTGGCGTCGACAGCCAGGCCGAAGCCCAGGTCGAGTACCCCGGTGTCCGGGTTGAGGGCGGCCATCAGGCCCTTGCGGTCCCACTTGGCCGTCTCTCCCTTGTTGCCCTCGGGCGTGCATCCGGTGCGGCCGTCGCAGGGACGGTCGCTGCGGGTCCCCGACTGGTCGGTGGCGGACACCCGGATGGAGGAGAAGTCTCCGCCGACGTAGAGCTTCGGAGCTTGGCCAGGAAGGGCGAACATCAGGAGCGAACGGACGGTCCCCTGGAACGTTCCGGGGTTGAAGGACTCGACGACCAGACCGGTGTTGATGTCGACGGCGGCCAGGTTTTCCCGGGGCACGAAGCCGTTGGCGCCGAGCACGTGGGAGAAGTTTCCGGCGATGTAGATCTTGGAAGCGTCGGTCGACAACGCCATGGCCTGGATGACCGGCGGCACACCGGGTTCGTCGTTCTGGAGTTGCGGGACCCAGTTCGTCGAGCGGCCGTTGGACATGTCGATGGCCGCCAGCATGGCCCGGGGGGAGGCCCCGAGGCTGGTGAACCGGCCGCCGGCGTAGACCTGGGCGCCGGACACGGACAGGGAGGTGACCGCGCCGGTGGCGCCGGGGTTCCACGACTCGAGCGTGCCGGTCATGGAGTCGATGGCGGCCAGGAAGTGGCGTTCCTTGGTCCGCACGGCGCTGAAGCAGCCGCCGACGAAGACCTTCTTGCCGTCCTCGCTCACGGACACACCGCTCACGGCCGGGACGCCCCCGGTGCAGTCGGAACTTGAGCCCTTCGTGACCTCGGGCGCCCAGCTGGCGTCGAGGCCGCCGGTGATGGCGTTGACGGCCCCGAGGTGCCTGCGGGACGCCCCGCCGAGCGAGGCGAAGTCGCCACCGACGTAGAGGATCGAGTTGTTCCGGGAAAGGGCGATGCCCCGCACGCCGCTCCCACCCACGGCCGGCCACAGCGGGCTGCCGTTGGTGTCGAAGCCGGCCACGCCGTTACCGCCGGCGTAGATGCGGCTGTTGTCGGAGGAGACGACCACGGCGTCGGCGCCGGGGAAGGACGGGGCCCACGGCTCCACGAGCCCGCCGTCGTTGACGGAAGCGAGGCCGTTGCGGGCCTGGCCCCCCACGGTGCCGAAGTCGCCGGCGATGTAGACGCGGCGGCCGTCAGGCGACGGCGCCAGGCCCCGCACCGTGTTGTCGGCGCCCGGGTCCCAGCCCTGGTCGACCGTACCGGTGAAGGCGCTGACCCGGGCGATGCGGTTGCGGGTGGCGCTGTCGTTCCCGAACTTCTCGGTGAAGCGCGCGAACTCCCCACCCACGTAGAGGTAGGAACCCATGCGGGCGAGACCCCAGACGCGGAAGTGGGCTCCGGGCCTGAAGCGATCCTGGGCGGGAGCCCCGGCCAGGGAGGCGTCCCACCCGGTGTCGATGCTGCCGTCGGCGAGGATGTGGGCGAGGCCGTTGACGCCGTACTCGTTGAGGGCGGTGAAGTCGCCGCCGAGGTACCAGCCGCCGGTCCCGTCGGGCACGGACACGTTGACCACGCCGCCGGACACGGTCGGGAAGCCCGAGGCGGGCAGGCCGCTCGCACCGTCAACCGCGCCGGCCAGCTCGACCGACGGGGCGATGCTGGTGAACTCCCCGCCGAGGTAGGCGATGCCGTTGTGCTCGACGATGTCCCACACCTGACCCGACTTCTTCACGTCGGTGGGGTTCTTGTTCGTACCCCAGGTCGGGTTCGGGAATTTGCTGATGCCGGCTTCGAAGCCGACCTGCGCCTTGGCCGGCTGGCCAACGACGGCGAGGGCGAGGGTTAACCCCAGTGCTACCACGCGCCCGGCCCGGCGCATAGGGGTCAGTTTCGACGGCATCAGACTGCCTCCATCTCTTCTTCGAACAACTCGAGAATCCCCGAGTGGATTCGGCTCTGCCGCTCCAGGGCACCGGCCAATCTGGCCTCGTCGTAGCGGAACAGCAGTTCCATCCGGTATAGGCACCAAAGCGCGTTTTCCGAGCTAACGGAGACGTCGAGAAGGGGGAGCAAACTCGGTGTGCGCTCCCGACAGATTTCGACGGCCTCAGCCGGGTTCCTGCCGCCGAAGCGGCAGACGCTCTGGAAGAGGAAGTGCAACAGGTCGAGGCCGACGGGGGCGGGAGCGGCCCGTTCCCAATCCCACACGAACACACCGTCGTCGAGCCGGGCCATGTTCCAAGGGGTGAAATCGCCGTGCCAGGTGCCGAAGCGAAGCAGCGTGGAGCCGTAGCGCGCTTCGATGAAGTCGACGATGGGGGCCAGCGGGTCGGCCGCGCCAGCGAGCGCGTCGGCCCGGCCGGCCAGACGGGCCCGGACCCCGGCCCAGTACCCGCTGTCGCCCAGGGCGCCGCGGGACAGGCCCTGCAGTTGGGCGATCTCGGTGATCACGGCCAGGGGCGCCTCGAAGACGCGGTCCTGGTCGGGGCGCACGACGTTCGGGAGCGGCGAGGCGGCGATCAGTTCGAGGGCGTTCCAGGGGGCGTGGTGCAGCAGTTCCGGGGCGACGAAGGAGTTGCGGGGCGAGGCCGCCAGCACGCCGAGGATGGCGGCCTCGTTGCGGACCAGGGCCGTCGTGAGGCCGTTCCAGGCGGCCTTCACGTAGCCGAGCACCTCGCCCTCGGAGGAGAGGACCTGGAGGACGGGCTTGCGGTTGAGCCGGGCGGTGCCCAGGATCACCGCCGTCTCGATGTCGCGCCGCCCGAAGACCTGCCGCAGATGTTCGGACAGGAGGACGGCGGGCAGCTCGTCGGCGGAGAGCCCGTTGGCCACGGTGACCTCCAGCCGGCCCGGCAGCAGACGCTGCGTGAGCCCGACCCGGAGCCCCGCTCCGAGGAGCGACTTCGCTATCTGCGACTTCTTCGAGGTGGCGTCGTGGTTCCGGGCGAGGGCGGCGGCGGCCGCCTTCGGGGAGCCGAGCGGGACCAACACCCGAGGGTTGTTGGGCCGCGGCAGCACCAGGTAGGACTCGACCGGCCGGTGTCCGGCCGGGCGGTCACCGCTGCGCCCGCCCCGCCGGGCGCGGACGGCGTC
>CAZCVW010000292.1:0-4554 GCA_964502185.1 uncultured Burkholderiales bacterium | reverse complement strand
CGCACAGGGCCCGGCCCAGGACCAGGCGGCGCGGGCGTCCGGTGCTCCCGCCGTCGCCGGCGACCGGTCGGGCGTGACCGACAAGGAGATCGTCATCGGCCTCCACGGGCCGATCACCGGAGCGGCCCCCGTCCCCCAGGACAGCGTCGACAAGGCCAAGGACCTGTACTGGAAGTTCCTCGCCGAGAAGGGCGGGCTCTTCGGCCGCAACGTACGGGTCGTGTTCCGCGACGACCAGTACAACCCGTCCCGGGCTCTGCAGGTCTGCCGCGAGATGGTCGAGCAGGAGAAGGTGTTCCTGCTGGTCGGGATCGGCGCCGATCAGGTCGTACCCTGCGCCCGCTACGCCAGCCAGGTGGGCGTCCCCTACCTGTCGGCCGGAGCGGGTCGGGACGGCTTGTCCGAACTGCCCACGTACTTCGCCACCTCCATGGACTACCCGAGCCAGGCGCCCATGGTGGCCCGGCTGGCCAAGCAGTCCGGGAAGACGAAGATCGGCGTCGTCGTCATGAACACGCCGAACTACAACGACGTCTTCAACGCCCTGGTCGCGTCGGCCCGGAGCGAGGGGCTGCAGATCGTCCGGACCAGCCGGATCAGCAAGACGGCGACCCAGTCCGAGACCCTGGCCGAGGCCAACGCCCTGCGCACCGCCGGGGCCGAGGTGGTCATGCTCTTCGTGGCGCCGCTCATCTTCGTGAACCTGGCCCATTCGGCCCAGAGCCAGGCCTACAGCCCGCTCTGGATGGGCCCCGGGATGCAGTCCGGGCTCAACCTGGTGGCGGAGTTCGGCTGCCCCTCGATCGGCGCCGCCCGCTTCCTGTCGCCGTTCCCCCAACTCGACGTGATCGACCGCTTCGACGCCGATTACAAGCCGGCCTACCGCAAGTTCAACAACGGTGAGGAGCCCGACGACCTCGGGCTGCTGGTGTGGGGCCTCGAGAAGACGATGGCCCAGTTCTTCATGGCCACGGGCAAGGACCTCACCCGCCAGGCCTTCCTGGCCACCCTCAGCAGCGGCCGCGAGTTCGTCTCCAACATCCTGCCGCCGCTGCGTTACGGCCCGTCCAACCACTTCGGCGCCACGCAGGCCCACCTGCTGGAAGCGGACTGCCAGAACCGCCGCTACAAGACGGTGGCCACGTTTGTGTCGTCGCTCTAGCTCAAAGACAAAGGCAACGAAGGGGCCGGCGGGCGAACTGGCGTTCGTGAGGTCGTGCGCCACCACCCGCCCCCTTCGTTGCCGCCTTTTCTCGCCCGCCCGAACATGCCCATTGAGAGCGGACGGACGGGCAAGAACCCTGTCTGACGCAGCCCTAGAAGTTCGCCGGCAGCAGCAGTTCGAGGTTGGCGTAGAAGAAGAAGAGCACCACGAGGAAGGGGATGACCCCTCCGACATAGCTCGTCCAGCGCCGCCGGCGGCGGACCGTGAGCCACCAGGCGAAGGCCACGAGGGCGGTGATGACCCCCCAGAACAGCGTCTTCGCCTTCGAGTGCCCGCTGGCCAGCCCCGCATCGGCCAGTTCTACGGGGGCGGCGTCCTCGGGAAGCGGGGCCGTGGCCGGGGCGGCGGTCTCGCCCGGCGCCAGGGTGGTGACCACGATGAGCCGCTCTTTGGCCGAGTACTTGGGGTTGCAGGTCGTGAGCGTCAGGGTCGGTTCCGGTGTCGGGTCGAGCACCTCCACCTGGCTCGGCTTCACGACCTTCAGTTCCTTGACCAGGTACCTGTAGCTGCCCCGCAGCGTGGTGACGAGCACCTCGTCTCCGGCGGTGAGCTCGTCGAGGCGGTTGAAAGGCGCGCCGTAGGTGGTGCGGTGACCGGCGATACCGGCGTTACCCGTCTCGCCCGGCAAGGGCGTGGACGGGTAGTGGCCCGGACCCCGGCGCAGGTCGGCCAGCGACACGCCCTGGACGACGGCGTGGTCGATACCGACTTTGGGGATGCGGATGATCGCCACTTCGTCGCCGGTGGGCGGAGGGGGCGGTGCGACCGTGGTGCCCGTCCGTTCCGATGGGGAGGGGTCGGCCGGCGACGGGGCCGCCGGGGCGGCGGCGAGCTTCTTGCGGAAATCCGACTTCAGGTCGTCCTGGGCCCGGGCCGTGTAGAGCCCCGTGCCCCACAGCTGGTAGGCCACGAAGAGCAAGATGAGGACGCCCGTGCTGGTGAGGACGGCACCGGTGGCGGACAGAAGAGCGCGGAAGCGGTCCACAACCGTCGAGGCTACCGGTGGTTCTGTGCTTCTGCGGCTGCGCCGCCCGCCGGGTCCCCTGCACCCCGGCTCCTCCAAACGTGGGGCCCCTACCCCACGCGTGGCCGTCCGTACACTGGACCGATCATGCCCCCGCCCGCCGTACGTCTGAGATCCGCCGTCTGCCTGCTGGGCCGGTTTCCGGCCCTGACCGGGGTTGATCTTGACGTGGAGGAGGGCGAGGTCGTGCTCCTCTCCGGGCCCAACGGCGCCGGCAAGACAACGCTGTTGCGCCTCCTGGCCGGGCTCGTCCCCTTGACCGCCGGCACCGGTGAGGTGCTCGGCTTCGATCTGGCCAGGGATCGCCAGGAGGTCCGTCGCCATCTCGCCTTCCTGGGCCACGCGCCGGGCTGCTACGACGACCTCACCGTGGCCGAGAACCTCCGGTTCTTCGCCCGGGCCTGTGGCGCCGATGTTTCCGATGCGGCCGCGGCCATGGAGCAGCTCGGTCTCGAGCGCCTGGCCGGTGTCTCCTTCGGCCGCCTGTCCGCCGGTCAGCAGCGGCGCACGGCGCTGGCCGTTGTCCTGGCTCGTCGGCCCCGACTCCTCCTCCTCGACGAACCCCATGCCGGCCTTGATGCCGCCGGGCGCGATCTGCTGGACGGCCTCCTGGCGGCCTCCGGCGCCGAAGGCCGGACAGTTCTGCTCTCCTCCCACGAGCTCGACCGGGCCCGGGCCCTGGCCGGCCGCGAAGTCGCCCTCGTGGCGGGCGAGGTGCGCTCGCATCCGGCTCGGCTGACCAGATAGGGTTTAGAACTATTCAAAGTTTGCCCACCAGATTTTGGGTTCGGAAACAATCTGGAGGACGTGCATGAGTGAACGGCCCACCCTGAGGACCGAGTCAGGCGCCCCCGTCGCCGACAACCAGCAGTCGCAGACGGCCGGGCCGAACGGTCCGGTCCTGCTCCAGGATCAGCACCTCATCGAGAAGCTGGCCCGCTTCAACCGGGAGCGCATCCCAGAGCGGATCGTGCACGCCCGGGGCTCCGGTGCTTACGGCTACATCGAGGTCACCGCCGACGTCACCCAGTGGACGAAGGCCAAGTTCCTCAACCAGGTCGGCAAGCGCACCGAGTGCTTCGCGCGGTTCTCGACCGTGGCGGGCTCCAAGGGTGCGCCGGAAGCCGTGCGTGACCCCCGCGGCTTCGCCATCAAGATCTACACGGAAGACGGCAACTACGACCTGACCGGGAACAACACGCCGGTCTTCTTCATCCGGGACCCCCTCAAGTTCCCGGACTTCATCCACTCCCAGAAGCCGGACCCGTTCACCAACAAGCAGGAGCCGGAGGACGTCTGGGACTTCTTCTCCCTCTCGCCCGAGGCCACCCACCAGTTCACAATCCTCTTCGGCGACCGGGGCATCCCGGCCAGCTACCGCCAGATGAACGGGTACGGCTCGCACACCTTCCAGTGGGTCAACGAGGCCGGCGAGCAGTTCTTCGTGAAGTACCACTTCAAGACCGATCAGGGCATCGGCTTCCTGACCACCGAGGAGGCGGCGGAGCTCGCCGGCCAGAACCCCGAGTCGCACCAGACCGACCTCGTCGACCACATCGAGGCGGGCAATTTCCCCTCGTGGACCATCCAGATGCAGGTCATGCCGGCCTCGGCGGCGGCCAGTTACCGGTTCAACCCCTTCGACGTCACGAAGGTGTGGCCGCACGCCGACTACCCGCCGATCGAGATCGGGAAGATGGTGCTCAACCGCAACCCCGACAACTACTTCGCCGACGTCGAGCAGGTCGGTTTCGACCCCGGCCACTTCGTGTCCGGTATCGGCCCGTCGCCCGACAAGATGCTCCAGGGCCGGCTGTTCGCCTACGGCGACGCCCACCGCTACCGCCTCGGCATCAACCACACCCGGCTGCCGGTCAACGCCCCCCGGGCCACGGCCGCCAACAACTACGGGCGTGACGGGCTAATGCGCTTCGACGCCAGCTACGGGCGGGCGAAGAACTACGAGCCCAACAGCTTCAACGGCCCCGTCCAGACCGACCAGGCGCTCTACGCCGGCCTCGGCACCGAGGGCGCCAGCGGCACCTACGCATGGGATGACCACACCGACGGCAACGACTTCGTCCAGGCCGGGATGCTCTACCGGGTCATGGACGAGGGCGCCCGCACCCGGCTGGTGAACAACATCGCCGGCTCGCTCGGCCAGGTCGCCAAGGACGACATCATCCAGAGGTCCATCGCCCACTTCACCGCCGCCGACCCCGAATACGGGCAGCGCGTGGCCGAAGCGATCAAGGCCTTCAAGAGCGGCAACGGGGCCCAGCCCCCGACGCCCTCGGCCTAACCC
>CAZCVW010000291.1:0-4619 GCA_964502185.1 uncultured Burkholderiales bacterium | reverse complement strand
AGCCAGCGCGGCCTCGGCCCGGGCGGCGGCGGCCGCCACGGCGCCGACGAAGGCCAGCGCCCGGGGCTCGACCACCACCCGATCGCCTTCCAGGCGCTCCAGGCCGTACTGCCCCACGAGCGTCACACCGGGCAGATCCAGGGCGGTCCGCAGGAAGCTGACGGGCCGTCCGCTGACCACCGCCACCCGGCCGAGGGAGTCGGCCAGGCGGGCCAGGGCCCGGCGGGCGGCGGGGAGCGGCCGGGCCGACGCCGGGTCGATGACGATCGGGGCCAGCGTGCCGTCGAAGTCAGCGACGAGGAGCGAGCGCCCGGGGCGCTCGACGACCGGGGTGAGCAGGCTCAGGGAAGGTATGGCCGAGGGTCGCGCGGCTTGCCGTCGATGCGCACCTCGAAGTGGAGGTGGTTCCCGGTCGAGTGGCCGGTGCTGCCGACCAGGCCGAGGGTGTGCCCCTGGGCCACCTCCTGCTCCTCGGCGACGAGGATCTTCGACTGGTGGGCGTAGAGCGTGACCACGTTGTCGCCGTGATCGACGGCCACGAGGTTGCCGTAGCCGCCGAAGTGGCCGGCGTAGAGCACCCAGCCCTGCTTGGCGGAGCCGATGGGGGTGCCCGCGGGGGCGGCGATGTCGATGCCCGTGTGCATCCGGCCCCAACGGGGTCCGAAGCCCGAGGTGACCGTGCCCTGGGCCGGCCAGATGAAGCCCTGAGCCGAGACGCCGCCGCCGGTGCGCTGCCCGGAGAAGGAGGGACGGGTCCCCCGGGCGGCCCGGGCCCGGGCGGCAGCTTCCAGCTTCTCTTTGATGAGCGTCTCGAGGCGGGCCTGCTCGGCGGCGAGGGCGTCGGCCTCGGCCTGGAGCTCGGCGATCCGCTGCTGGAGCGCGACCCGGGTCGACTCCTGTTCCTTCTTCAGCACGGCCACGGCCCGCACGGCGGCGGCGGCGTCCTTGGCCCGGTCGGCCACCTTGTTCTGGTTGACGACCAGCGCCTGCTCCTGCAGCGTCAGGTCGGCCTGCGTCTGGACGAGCTGGGCCAGGACATTCCCGTCCTGGTGGGACACCCGACTGACGAGCTCGACCCGCCGGGCGACCTCGGTGAAGTCCTTCGGGAGCGACAGCAGCTCGCCGGCCACGCTGAGCTCGTCGAGGGGCCGCCCCTCACCGCCCATGTAGGCGGTCACGGCCCGGCGGTTGAAGACTTCTCGCCGGTGCGTGAGGGTCTGGCGCAGCTGGCCGATCTCGGCGCCGATCCGCACGACAGCGGCGGCCGCCTCGTCGGAGTCGGCCTGGGCCGCCCCGGCCTCCGACCGCTTGCGGACGAGGTCCCGGTCGATCTCCTCCAACCGCTTCGTCATCTGGGCGTCGGTGGCGTGGGCCAGGTCCAGTGCCTTGCGCACCTCACCCTGGCGCCGGCGGGCGTCGTCGCGCTTGCGCTCGAGCTCCCCGCCCTGGGCCACCGGGACGGCGACGAAGAGAGCGGCGGCAACGCACAGCCATGTGGCAACGGCCCGTTTGGCCATAGACCTCTTCCGCCAAGTGTCACGTCGCGTGCGACCAACTGTCACAGCGGCGTGACGGATGTTGGCCCTGGATGTTGGCATGGTGCGGCGCCCGAGTCGCGGATGCTCAGCCGGAGCCGATGACGACGATGCAGTCGGCGTCCTGCGCCTCGTCGGGCAGGTCGGCGCCGGCGTCGCGCTCGCCGGTCTCGGCGGGCAACCCGGTGGCGGCCGCGAGGGCCGGCGCTTCCCGCTCGAAGCCTTCCCGGCAGGAGACCGTGGTCTCGGGGCGCACGGCTGCGTTGCCGGGCTCGAGCGTCTTGTAGCCGACGACGGCGAGACGCTCCGACATGGGCCGGGCCTGGTTGGCGCGCCCGGAGGCGTTGAGCACGAGCACGGTCACCTCGCCGGGAGCCCGGGCGCCGGCCGTCGTGCTGGTCGTGCTGGTCGACGGGGCCGCCACCGGCGAGTTCGCGGCCGGCTCCCGTCCGCCCTCCAGGCGGGGAGCAGGGTCGTCGCTGTACTGGAGGAGGACGATGCCGATGGCGACGGCCACGGCGATCAGCCCGGTGCCCCGGGCCGCGGCGCCGAACATCGACCGGGCGAAGGAACCCTGGGCTCGTGGGCGGGGGCGCCCGGGCTGGATTCGCCCTTCGGTCATCTCGATTCGGAGCCCCCGTACTGGCTCTCGAAGCGGGCGCGGCGCAGCCGCTCCCGCCGCCGGCGCAGCCTCTTGACCACCAGAGGGTCGTAGGCGGCCACTCCCGGCTCGTCGAGGACCTCGTTGAGAATCTGGTAGTAGCGCGAATCGGACAGGCCGAATCGATCGCGGATGGACGCGGCCTTCGTGCCCGGCAGGGCACGCCAGATGCGTTCGAAGTCGACAATGTCCCGACTGCGCTCAGAGAGTTCCATCAAGCTTCTGATCCTTGACTGAGCGCACCGTAAGGTCAAGCACCACGGAGCGCGACAGAAGGTAGCGCCTTACGAGGGCTTGTGTTACCACGGAGCGCGGTGACGCGTGGCACTGGGGCGCAACTTCGTGCCGGTGACCGTCGCGCCTCGGCGCCAGCCCGTCGCCTCGGTGACAATATTGGGAATTATGTCCGCTTTGTCTTTGACTAATTATGACGCCCTTGATAACCCGTTATCGCGCCGGTAACGCGGATTGCGGTTCCATTGCGGAAGACGGAAAGCGCCAGCGGAGGAGCGCGTGGAGGGGAGGTCGAGCGGGCGGCCGGGGAGACGGCCGACGGCCACTCCGTAGCGGCTTGGACAGGCCGGTGACGGCGCCTGGGCGTCTACTCTCGGGGCGCGGCCCGAGTAGCTCAGTCGGTCAGAGCAGGCGCCTTGTAAGCGTCAGGTCGTGGGTTCGACTCCCACCTCGGGCTCGATGGGTGCACGGGCGAAGGCGCCGCTGCCACTCCGCTCCGGGATTCCGATCCGCCCGCAGGCCGGGCTATGCCACTTCCGAGGCGGCGCGCTCGGCCAGATGCATGTCGAGCTTGCGCTTGATGCGCTGCAGGGCGTTGTCGATGGACTTCACGTGGCGGCCCAGCACGCCGGCGATCTCCTGGTACGACTTGCCCTCGACGTACAGCCGCAGGACCTCAACCTCCAGCTTGGAGAGCATTTCGGACATCATGCGGCGCATGGAGCGCAGGTCCTCCATCGAGATGATGAACTCGACGGGGTCGATCAGGCCCTTGGCCTCGAGGACCTCTTCCACCGTGCCGGCCCCGAACTCGTCGCCGGGCCGCTGGCCGGACAGGGAGAGGTAGGAGTTGAGCGGCTGGTGCTTCTGGCGGGTGGCCGTCTTGATGGCCGTGATGATCTGCCGGGTGATGCAGAGCTCGGCGAAGGCCCGGAAGGAGGCCTGCCGGTCGGGGCGGAAGTCGCGGACCGCCTTGAAGAGGCCGATCATCCCCTCCTGCTCGATGTCGTCGGAGTCGGCCCCGATCAGGAAGTAGCCCCGCGCCTTCGCCCGGGTGAACCGGCGGTAGCGCTGGAGCAGGACGTCAAGGGCGTCGTTGTCCCCTTCTTGAAAGCGAGCGACCAGTTCGTCGTCGTTCAACTCGACCATGGCAACGGTGCCCAGACGGCTCGACATCTATTCACTCCTAAGGGGAAGCGACGGAACAGTGAACAGTTGGTGCGGTGGAACTAGTTCTTTGTAACGGTGCCGCCCCTCAGAGTCAATAGTACTGCATAGTCATGCCCAGACTTCATCCCTTTCCGGCCGGCCTGAATAACGGACATAAATGGACATAGGGCACCAACGTGCGGCAGGCGTGACTAGTCAGAGCGGGAGTTGACTAGTGCGGACGGGTTGCTCAGCCGGTGACGCGGTGCGTTCGCCGGCGGGCCACCTCGTAGCAAGCGAGGGCTGCGGCAGTTGCCACGTTCAGTGAATCGAGCTTCCCGAGCATCGGGATCCGGACCACTAGGTCGCAGCGTTCCCGGGCCAGACGGCCCAGCCCGCGCCCTTCCGCCCCGAGGACGAGAAGGACCGGCTCGGCGCCGAGTTTCATCGAGAAAAGGTCGTCGTCGCCCCGCTCGTCGAGGCCGACGCACCAGACCCCGGCCTTCTTGGCGCGATCGAGGGTGGCGGGAATGCCGGACACCAGGGCCATCGGCAGGTGCTCCGCCGCTCCCGCGGCCGCCTTGGTCACGGCCGGGGTGACGTGGACGGAGCGGCGGCGCGGGAGGAGCACGCCGGTGGCCCCGGCCCCTTCGGCGACCCGGAGGATCGCCCCCAGGTTGCGGGGGTCGGTGACGCCGTCCACGGCGATGAGGAAGGCCGACGCGTCGGCCAGCAGATCGTCGTCGACCGCCGCCGGCAGCGGATCGGCCTTGGCGATCACGCCTTGATGGGCGTCGGTGACCGCCATGGTGTCGATGCGGGGGGTGGTGCGGACCTGGACACCGGCGGCCCGGCCCCGTTCCATGATCTCGGTCAGGATCGGCGCCGGCTCCAGATCACCGGCCAGCCAGATCTCCCGGATCCGCCGCCGCCGGGCTTTGAGCGCCTCCAGGACCGGCTGGCGCCCCTCGATCTGTTCCCCGCCCAGCCCGGCCTTGCCGCCCGAGCGCGGGGCGCGGTCCGGCCGGGCCGGTCCCTCC
>CAZCVW010000290.1:0-4641 GCA_964502185.1 uncultured Burkholderiales bacterium | reverse complement strand
AGCACGAGGCGGTCGGCCAGACCGGCCCGCACCAGGGCGCCGTGGAGGGCCGGGCCGCCCTCCACCATGGCCTGCAGGATGCCCCGCCCACCGAGGACGTCGAGGGCGGCGGCGAGGTCCACACCCACGGCGCTGCCTTTTCCTGACGACCCAGGCGCCAGGGGGACCGCCTCCACGTCCGCGCCGGCGTCGAGCCAGGCCTTCACCGCCGTCTTCGGCGCCAGGGTGGTGGTGACGACCAGGGTGCCGGCCAGGGTGGTGTCGAACAGGGGTCCGTCGGCGGGGACCCGGCCCCGGCCGTCGAGGACGACCCGCAGCGGCTGGCGCGCCGGGCCCGGCCCGCCGGCCGTGGAGGCTGAGCCTGTCTCGATGCCCCGCACCGTGAGTGACGGGCGGTCGGCCAGGGCGGTACCGGAACCGACCACGACCGCCTGCGACTGCGCCCGGAGCCGGTGGGCGTCGGCCCGGGCGGCCGGGCCGGTGATCCACTGGGAGGTGCCGTCGGCTGCGGCCGTCCGCCCGTCGAGGCTGACGGCCGACTTGAGCACGCACAGGGGCCGGCCCGTCCGGCGGTGGTGGAGATAGGGAGCGAGGGAGGCGGCGGCCTCCGCCTCGCCCACCCCGACGTAGACGACAATGCCGGCCGCCCGCAACTGCTCAACGCCCCGTCCGGAGACGCTCTCGTCGGGATCGAGGACGGCGACGACCACGCGGGCCACGCCGGCTTCGATGAGGGCGGGCGCGCAGGGCGGGGTCCGGCCCGTGTGGGCACAGGGCTCGAGCGTCACGTAGGCCGTGGCGCCCCGGGCCCGATCGCCCGCCTCGGCCAGAGCCTTCGGTTCGGCGTGCGCCTCTCCGGCGGCCCGGTGAAACCCCCGCCCGACCAGCTCGCCGTCGCGCACGAGCACGCAGCCGACCCACGGGTTGGGCGGCGCGGTGACCCGACCCCGCTCGCCCTCTGCGACTGCCAGTGCCATCGCCGACTCGTCTGTCCAGGCCACGTCCCACCTCTTGACCGCTAGGTCAAGAGTACCGTCGGCTTTCTCCAACCTACGAGGCACGGTCCCTCATGAGGACGGCCCTAGTGCGGACGCCCACCGGCCAGGAGATCGAGGGCGTGGGGCAGGGCGGGGAGTACGGCCTCCAGGCACTCGATGGCGCCCGTGGCGGAGCCGGGCAGGTTGCAGATCAGCGTGGCGCCGGTCGCTCCGCAGACGCTGCGGGAGAGCATGCCGTGCGGGTTCTTCCCCAGGCTGACGGCCCGCATCGCCTCGGCGAGGCCCGGCGCCTCCCGCTCGATGACGGAGCGAGTGCCTTCGGGGGTCAGGTCCCGGGGCCCGAAACCGGTGCCGCCCGTGGTCGCTACCAGGCCGGCGAAACCAGCGGCGAGCTCAGTCAGCGCCTGGGCGACCGATTGCACGCCGTCGGCCGCGACCCGGTGCTCGACCACCTCGTAGCCCTCCCCCGTGAGGCGTTCGACCAGAGCCCGTCCGGAGACGTCGTCCCGGGTGCCCGCCACCACGCCGTCGGAGACCGTCAGCACCTTCGCTTGAAGAGCCGCCGCTTGAAGAGTCATGGACGGGCAGCGTATCCGCTGGTTGCCAAGCTCCTCCGGGCCTTCCAGCGCTCGCGGCTGGCCGGCGTCCCAGAGCACGACTGGGCCTTCGCCGCCGTGGCCAACTGACGTCAGCGGCGCAGCCCTAGTCAGTGGCACAGCAGCAAGAGGTACATGCCGTCGGTGCCGGCATCGCCGGGGAGCAGCAGCGCGCCCCGGCCGTGGGGACGCCACGGGGGCCCCGGGGGGTCGACCGCCACGAACTCCGGGAATTCCTGCGCGGCCCAGGCGTCCACGTCGAGCGTCTCCTCCGGCGTGAGCGTGCAGACGCAGTAGGCGAGGAGCCCGCCCGGGCGCACCGCGTCGACGGCGGCCCGGAACAGTTCGCGCTGCAGGCCGGCGAGGACGTCGATGTCGGCCGGCTCCAGGGTCCAGCGGGCCTCCGGCCGGCGGCGCAGTACCCCGAGACCGGAACAGGGCGCATCAAGGAGCACCCGGTCGAAGCGACCAGCGGACACCGGAAGGTTCCGGCCGTCGGCCACCAGGGTGTGCACGGAGGCGAGCCCCAGCCGGCGAACGGCCCGATCCACCAGCGCCGCCCGGCCGGGGCGGAGGTCGGCCGCCAGGACCCGGCCCGCGTCACCCATGAGTTCGGCCAGCGCGGTGGCTTTCCCCCCGGGGGCGGCGGCCATGTCGAGCACGTCCTCGCCGGCGGCGGCGCCGAGGGCGGCGGCCACGGCCTGGCTGGCCTGGTCCTGGGGCGTGGCCCTCCCTTCGAGCACGGCCTGGAGCCGGGCCGGGTCGCCGATCCCCTTGACCAGCAGGGCATCGGGGACCAGCCGGCCGCGTTCGACCTCCACGCCCGCGGCCCTCAGTTCGGCCGCCAAGGCCGAAGGCGTTGTCCGCAACGGGTTGGCCCGCAAGGTCACCGCGGGCACGGCGTTGGCGGCCTCCAGCGTGGCCAGGGCCGCCGCCTCGCCGAGGTCGCGGCGCAACCGTCCGACGATCCAGGCGGGATGCGACGTCCGCACGGCCAGAACCTCGTCGGCGTCACCCTTCGGCCACGGCCAGTCCGGCCCGAGCGTGGCCACCTTGCGGAGCACGGCGTTGGCGTAGGCCCGGCCCCGGCCGGCGGCCCCCGACAGCGCCCCGACGGTGGCCCCCACGGCCGCATGAGGCGGGACCCCCGAGAGGAGTTGATAGGCGCCGAGGCGGAGGGCGGCCCGCACCGGCGGGTCGAGCCGGTCGAGAGGCCGATCCGACACCCGGGCGAGCAGATGGTCGACCCGGCCCCGCTGACGCAGCGTGCCGTAGACGAGGTCGGTGGCGAAGGCCCGGTCCCGGGCGGAGAGCGAGGAGGCCCGCAGGAGACCGGGCAACACCAGGTTGGAGTAGGCGCCCGCCTCGACCCGGACGAGCGCCTTGACGGCCAGCGCGCGCGCCGAGGCGCGGGTCATTGCGTCGGGCGCCGTCCGGCTCACCCCCCGGTGTTTCCTGATGGCCCGAGGCGGTCGCCCCGGAACCCGGCGGCCCAGGAGGAGGCGGGCATCGCCTGCTTGGTCTCAGGCTGCACTTCGTCCAGAACCAACACACCGTCGCCGGTGGCCACCCGCCCCTTGCCCAGGTGGTCACCGGGCGACGCGTCAGCGTCAGCCGGCACTGCGCAGGTCGAGGCGGCGGGCCGGGCCCGGAGCACCTTCAGACGCCGGCCTCCGGCCGTCGTCCACGCCCCGGGCTTGGGATTGCCGGCCCGGACCAGCCGGGCGATGTCGGCGGCGGAGACCGACCAGTCGATCTCGAACTCCTCGACCGTCAGCTTGTGGGCGTAGGTCGGTTCGCCCTCCTGGGCCCTGGGTTCCTGCGTGGGAACGGAGTCGAGCCGGGCCAGCAGGAGGTCGGTCCCGATCTGGGCGAGCCGGGCCCGCAGGTCACCGGCCGTCTCGTCGGCGCCGATCTGCACGCGCTGGGTGGCGTAGACCGGCCCGGTGTCGAGGCCGGCCTCCAGGCGCATGAGGGCCACTCCGGTCTCGGCGTCTCCGGCCAGGATGGCCCGCTCCACCGGTGCCGCACCCCGCCAGCGGGGCAGCAGCGAGAAGTGCACGTTCAGGTAGCCGTGGGGCAGGGCCTCGAGCACGGCCGGAGGGATCAGCTGGCCGAAGGCGACGACCACACCGAGGGTGGCGCCGGTGGCGGCGATCTCGCTCTGCGCCTCGGCGCACCGGCCCGGGGTGACGACCGGCAGCCCCAGTTCGGTGGCGATCTTCTTGACCGGACTGGGGTCGGTGCCCGACCCGCGACCACGGCGACGGTCCGGTTGGGTGACGACCAGCGCGACGTCGTGGCCGGCGGCGTGGAGCGCGGCCAGCGAACCGGCCGCCTCGACCGTGCTACCCAGGAAGACGACGCGCACTGCTGGGAGCCTCCCGCAACACCCTCATGGCTTCCTTGCGGAGGTCGGGCCCGAGTCGGTCGAGGAGCAGGAACCCGTCCAGGTGGTCCGTCTCGTGCAGGAACACCCGGCCGAGCAGATCTTCCCCGACCTGGGTGAACTCCCGACCCTCTAGGTCGAAGCCCCGGAGCGTCACGCGGCTGGGCCGGACGATCGGGAAGTACATGCCGGGCACCGACAGGCAACCCTCGTCGTAGTCCCACTCTTCCGACGTCTCGACGATCGTCGGGTTGATGACCGTCTTCGGCCCTTCCCCGATGTCGTAGACGAAGATGCGGCGCTGGATCCCCACCTGGTTGGCGGCCAGGCCAACCCCGGGGGCGGCATACATCGTCTCGAGCATGTCGTCGGCGAGCCGGGCGAGGGAGTCGTCGATCTCGTTCAGTGGGATCTCGGCGCAACGCTGCTTGAGCACCGGGTCACCGAAGGTGCGGACGGGGAAGGTGGCCACGGCGGAGGAGTTTAGTTCTCGTCAGATTCGCAGCGGGTCGACGTCGGCGCGGATCCGTCCCACCGGGCGGGCCACCGCCAGGGCGGCGGCCAGGGCCGCGCAGAGCACGGCGTGCGTGGCCGACCGGACGAGGAGGGTCTGCCCGGCGGCGACGTCCACGCCCGCCAAGGTCCGGAGGTGCTGGGC
>CAZCVW010000289.1:0-4646 GCA_964502185.1 uncultured Burkholderiales bacterium | reverse complement strand
GTGAGCGCCGGCCGGGCCCTGTTGGCCGCGGCCCGGGAGGGCGACGCCCGGGGCAGCCTCGATGCGCTGGGTACGTTCCGGCTCCTGTGCGCCCACCGCCGGGGGCCGCACGGGGTCGAGACGTGGATGGGCCACGTCGAGCGCTGGCTGGCGGCCGGCGTCGACGGTTTCTCCGCCCACGGATCCTGGTACGTGGGGCGCCCGTTGCTGGTCACGGAGAACGACTACGGCCTGCGCCTCTACAACGGCGACACCGGCGTGGTGATCGCCGCCGCGCCCGAGCGGGTCGTGGCCGTCTTCGAACGCCGCAACGAGCTGCTGCGCTTCAGCCCGACCCGGCTGGCGGCCGTGGAGACCGTCCACGCCATGACCGTCCACAAGAGCCAGGGCAGCCAGTTCTCGACGGTGGCCGTCCTGCTGCCCGACCCGACGTCGCCGATCCTGACCCGGGAATTGCTCTACACGGCCGTCACCCGGGCCCAGAACCGGCTGATCCTCGCGGGCACCGAGGAAGCCGTGCGCCTGGCCATCAGCCGGCCGATCGCCCGCGCCTCGGGCCTGCGGCGCCGGTTGTGGAACGACCTGCCCTGGGACTAGCCCGCCGAGCGGAAGCAGTCCTGGATCTCGTCACGCAGGTCGAGGAACTGCGGGCTCCGCTTCACCTGCGTGCTGCGGGACCGGCCGAAGGGCACGTCGATGACGTCCACGATGCGGCCGGGCCGGCCGGCCATCACGTAGACCCGCTGGGAGACGAACAGGGCCTCCTCCACGTCGTGGGTGACCATGAGGATGGTGGCGCCCGTCCGCTGCCAGACGAGGAGCAGGAACTCCTGCATGGCCAGCTTCGTCTGGGCGTCGAGGGCGCCGAAGGGCTCGTCGAGCAGGAGGATGTCGGGCTCGGGGGCGAGGGCCCGGGCGATGGCCACCCGCTGGCGCATCCCGCCCGACAGCTCTTTCGGGAGCCGCCCGGCCGAGGCGGTGAGGTCCATGATGCCCAGCAGCTCCTTGACCCGCTCGTCCCGCTGCGCCTTGGGCATCCCCTGGCATTCGAGCCCGAAGGCGATGTTGCCGGCCACCGTCTTCCACGGGTAGAGCGAGTAGGTCTGGAAGACCATTCCCCGGTCGGGGCCGGGGCCGATGACGGGTTCGCCCTCCACCGTCACCTGGCCGCTGGTGGCGGTGTCGAGCCCGCCGGCGATGTTGAGCAGGGTGGACTTCCCGCAGCCCGAGGTGCCGACCAGGCAGACCAGTTCGGACGCCTCGACGTGAAGGTCGACGGGGCCGAGGGCCACCGAGGCGGCCTTGCCCCGCTGGGCCGGGAACACCTTCACCAGGCCCTCCACGGCCAGCTTCTTGGGTTGGGGTCGCGGTGTCGGGGTCATGGCCGGCGCGACCGCTGTTCCCGCGACACCAGCGGCGGTCACGGCCGGGCCCACGGTGCGGTGGCGTTCCGCAGCCAGCGCAGCGTCAGGTCGCTCACGACTCCGATCAGGCCGAAGGCGATGAGCATGGCGAACATGGTGTCGACCTGGCGGAACCGTTGCGCCTGCACGATCCGGAAGGCCAGGCCCTCCTGGGCGGCCAACAGTTCGGCCACCACCAGCATGAGCCAGCCGGCGGCCAGGTTGATCCTGGCGACGTCGATGATGCCGGGCAGGGAGTGGGGGAGGATCACCCGGCGCAGCACGGTGAGCCGCCCGGCCCCCAGCGTGTACGACGCCTTGATGAGCTCCTGGGGGACGGCCCGGGCCACGTCGGCCACCATGAGCACGTTGAAGAACACGGTGCCGAGCACGATGAGCGTGATCTTGGGGGCCTCGTCGATGCCGAGCCAGAGGAGCAGCAGTGGGGTGAGGGCCGTGGCCGGGATGTAGCGGAGGAAACCGATCGGAGCCTCCACGAACGACTCCATCGACCGGAAGCTGCCCATCAGCACCCCGAGGCCGACGCCGACGGCCACGCTGATCGAGTAGCCGATCAACATCCGCTCCATGCTGGCGGTGAAGTCACCCGACAGCCGGCCGGCCTGCCAGGCATCGACCGTCGCCCGCCAGGTGGCACCGGGCGACGGCACCACGACGCCGGTGTTGCCGCCCGACAGCGACGACGCCCACAGCCACAGCAGCACCAACGCGGCCAGGCCGCCGGCGCCGAGGCCGACCCGGTAGCGCATGGGCAGGTCGGCCCGCAGGCTCCACACCGCCGACTGGCGCCGGCCCCGACCCTGCCCAATCCTGCTGGCCGGTTGTCGGGGATCAGGGGGCCGGGGGTCAGCCACCGCTGGTCTTGAGGTAGCTCTCGGTGAAGGACGGGTCGAAGAGGCCGTCGATCGACGCCTTCTTGGGGATCAGGCCGGTCGAGACCAGGAAGCCGTTGATCCGCTCGGCCATCGGCCCGAGGTCGGTGGCCGCCGTGCCCTGGTAGGCGGACAGCGCGTCCTTGGCGCTGAACAGCCGGGTGCCCTCGGCCAGTTCGATGTATTCCTGGGGGCTGATCTCGGCCTTGGCCGCCATGATGGCGGTGGCCTCGTCGGGGTGATCCTCCATCCAGGCCAGCGTCTTGTACCAGGCGTTCACGATCTTCTGGACGTCGCCCGGGCGTTCCTTGATGAGCTCGGGGGTGACGACGAGGTGGTCGGAGATGGTGCCGGGGAAGTCCCGGGAGCTGAAGAGCACGTGCGAGCCGGGGCGCTCGAGGGCCTGGAGGGTGAAGGGGGCGAACACGCCCACCGCGTCGGTTTCGCCCCCGGCGAACCCGCCGGCCGCCGCGTCGGTCAGCAGGTTGCGGAAGTTGACGTCGCTCTCCTTCATCCCCTTGGCCTCCAGGCCCTGGAGGAGGAGGAAGTGGTCGACGACGCCCTGCTCGGCGGCGACCGTCTTGCCCTTCAAGTCTTGGACGGTCTTGATGGAGGCGTCGGCGATGATGGCGTCGTTGCCGTTGGAGTTGTCGTTCTCGATCACGCTCACCTGCGGGCCGCCGGTGGCGACGCCGAGCAGGGTGTCGTTGAGGGTCTGGGCGTTGCCGTCGAGCTTGCCGGCCGACATCGCCTGCAGCGACGTCGTGTAGTCGGAGAAGTAGGTCAGCTTGACCTTCACGCCCTCCTGCTCGAAGAAGCCCTGCTCCTCCGTGACCGTCCACACGAACCAGCCGGGCCAGGCGCTGTAGCCGATCTCGATGGCGTCACTGCTCGGCTCGGCGGCGGCCGCCTCCTTGGGGTCGCCGGGCGCCGCACTGGTCTCGGACTTCTCCTCCCCGCAGGCGGCGAGGACGGACAGCGCCATCAGCGCGGTGATGGCGGCGGTGAGCTGGCCGGCTCGCTTCATGGTCCGGGACCTCCCTCTGCGACGGGTGGGGCAAATTGCACGATAAGGGAGAATGCGTAACTATCAAATATCCATCGAAATAAGGCCAGGTTGCCGTCTCCTTACGCCAATCTGACAGCCGTCAATCTGACGGCTGGTCCTCGAACTGGTCCGCGAATTGGCCCGCCGCCTTGCGGAGCCGGTCCAGGCCGGACGGCCGGGCCAGCAGACCCCGGAGGGCGAGGTCGGCCAGGAAGGTCCCGACCTCGCCGGGGGTGTAGTCGCCCCGGAGGCGCCGCTCGCCCCCGGCCCGGTGCCAGTGCTGCACGCCCTCGTCGTTGGCCAGCAAGGTGAGGGCGGCCAGACGGGGGTCGACGGCGATGAAGTCGCCGCTCTCGATCCCCTCCGCGACGAGGCTCTCCACCTCGTCGCTGAGGCGCTGGCGCTCGTCCCAGTAGACGGCAAACCGGTCCGGCTGGCGGCCGGCTAAGCGGTGAACCTCGTTGATATCAAAGGGGAAGCGGCAGAGGGCGGCCACGTCGAAGCGGACCATCCGGTAAAGGCGGACGGCGGCCGGTCCAACCTCCACCTTGAGCCGGTCGACGAACTCGAGGGGGACGCGGTTCACCGCGCCGAGGATCTCCTCGAGGATCGCGTCGCGGCTGCGGAAGTAGTAGTAGAGCGACGACTGCTGCAGCCCGGCGCCCTCGGCGATCTCGGCCATGGTGGTGGCGGCCACACCCTGGTTGGCGAAGAGGCGGATGGCCACGGCCACGATCTCGGCGCGGGGGTCTGCCCCGGCGCCGCCGCCCCGGGCCCGAGGCCGGCCGACCCGGCGCTTGCGCCCGGGGCTCGGGGTGTCCCCGGAGAGACTGGCGCTCGGGGTGTCCCCGGAGAGACTGGCCGTGTTTCCATCCCGTGAAACCGAGGTTGAAGGGGCGGAATCCATTGACATTCCCGTGTCTGTCTTTCAGAGTGTCGCCTGATTTCTACACACTATCGAAAGGACGAAGGGTTGGCTACGACCATGAACACCGCCGATCCGCTCGGGGCCCGGGAACACGCCCGGTCCCAGGCCGGCCGCGCCCAGTCCAGCAGCGTCGTGGCCACCCAGCCGACCATCCCCGCCGAGGCGGCCCCCGACCTCCCGCCCAGCGTCTCGCCGGAGACCGCTGTCGCCTGGCTGCCGATCAAGAGGAGCACTTGCAGCGTGTGCTGATGGAGTTCGCGCCGGCGGGCGCAAACTGGCGCGGCGTGGTGAATCTGTGGATGCTCGACGATCGGGCCTCGGACCAGGACGCCATGGGCCCGGGAGCTCTGGTGGTTTCCGCCTGCGCCAGCCTC
>CAZCVW010000288.1:0-4664 GCA_964502185.1 uncultured Burkholderiales bacterium | reverse complement strand
TGCCGAGGTTGGCGTAGCCGATGCCCAGCTGGCGGAACTTCCGGGAGTTGTCCGCGATCTTCTCGGTCGGGTAGTCGGCGTTGCCGACCAGGATCTCCTGGGCCGTGAACATCACCTCGATCCCCGCCTTGAACCCCTCCACGTCGAAGGTCCCGTCGTCCTTGAGGAACTTGAGCAAATTGAGGCTGGCGAGGTTGCAGGCGGAGTTGTCCAGATGCATGTATTCCGAGCACGGGTTGGAGGCGTTGATCCGGCCCGTGTTGCTGGCCGTGTGCCACCGGTTGATCGTCGTGTCGAACTGCATGCCGGGGTCCGCGCACTCCCAGGCCGCTTCGGCCACCTGGCGCAACAGAGCCTTGGCCGGGAGCGTCTTCAGGGCCTCGCCGGTGGTGACGGCCTTGAGGTCCCAGTCGCGACCCTCGATCACTGCCTCCATGAAGGAGTCGGTCACCCGGATCGAGTTGTTGGCGTTCTGGTACTGGATGGAGTGCGAGTCGACACCGTCGAGGTCCATGTCGAACCCGGCGGCGGCCAGCGCCCTGGCCTTGCGCTCCTCCACCGCCTTGCACCAGATGAAGTGCTCGATGTCGGGGTGATCGGCGTTGAGGATCACCATCTTGGCGGCGCGCCGCGTCTTGCCCCCCGAGTTGTGGGTGACGACGCTGTGCACCAGGTACTCGTGCACGCCGTCGACCGTCAGGTCGAACGTCGGGCCTTCCCCATCGGCCTCCACCGTCACGGGCACGTACAGCTCGTCGCCCTGGGCGAAGCGGACCAGCGGGCCTTCGAGCTCGGTCGGGAACTCGGCCAGGATGCCCGCGGCCGTGGCCAGGCTCATGCCGTAGGGGTTGGCGTCGGTGCGGCACGAGGACACGGCCGCCCGCAGCGCCGGGCCGGCGCCGAAGCCGAGCCGGTCGAGCTCGACGTCGACGTGGGGGAAGAACCAGCTGGGTTCGAACCCCTCGGGCCGCTCCAGGGCGGCCTCGAGCAGGCGGGCCTTCCCTTCGGAGACGAACCCGACGAGCTTGGCGAAGCGGCGGACGCCTTCGCCTCCGACCACCCGAACCCGCCAGAGGCCGCCACTCCGGGCGACACCCCCGACCCCGGGGCCACCCGTGGGTGCGGTCCCGAGCTCGGCGTCATCTGTTCCGGTGGACGGGTTCTGCTGCGCAGGCGCCGGAGGGCGCTCCTGCGACACCTTGGAGGGAATGCCGATGGACAGCAACAGGCGGTGGGCGGCGAGGGCGAGGCCCCGCCGGCGGGTCCAGAGAGTCGGAACCCCGTGCTGGACGTGCCCGTCGGACTCGAACAGACCGCCCAGGAAGGCAGCCCGCACGGCGGCCGGCGATGACTGGACCGGGCGGGGGATGCTGGCGGAGCGGTCGCGCCACAGGCCGTTGGCCTGCAGGAAGCGGGCGACCCGGGGCGGGCAGACCGTGGCCGGCGGGGCGTCGCCGTTGCGGGCCGTCTGGGCGCCGGCCTCGCGGCCGAACACGCTCTGCGTGAAGGCGCGGTAGCGCTCGACGAGGCCCTTGTCCTCACCGTCGAGGTGCACGGCCAGCGCCCCGCTGCCCGCCACCGGCTTCAGGCGGTCTTCCCCGTGGGCCCAGCCCAGCCAGACGGCGAAGGCCTCGTCGAGGTTCTCCGGCAGAGGGGCTTCGCCGGCGCCGGAGGACTCCTCGGCCACGAGGCGCTGCAGGGTGCCGTGATCGGTGCGGCCGAGGTCGAGAACGACGTAGTCGTCGGCCCGCAGGTCGGCGGCCTCCCGCCAGGTCTCGCCCAGCGGGGTGCGGACCCGGAAGCGGTGCTCCGGGGTGCAGAGGATCTCGTCACCGAGCGCCGTGCGGACACGGGCCAGGGGCCGCACGCCGTTGTCGTGGACGGCGGTCACGGCGCGGAAGCCGTGGCGGGTCAGGACGCGCCACCCCGGGGCGACCGAACGGATCGGGACGGAGCCGCGGTCGGTGACGAGCTCGGTGTCGGCGTGGAGGCACTTGATCGTGCCGGCCGAGGCGTCGGCCCCCCGCATGAAGCTGACGGGGCCGCTGGCCGTCCCGCCGCCCGTCAGAGGCTCGAGGGAGGACCGGATGTTGGACAGGTTGATGCCCGACCCGGACCCGCCCTTGAAGATCGTCCCCTCTTCCACGTACCAGTTGAGGATGGAGCTCATACGGTCCTCGGTGGCGAGGATGAAACAGGCGCTGGCCTGGGCGGGCACGCCTCTCACGCCGATGTTGAACCAGACGGGCGAGTTGAAGGCGGCCCGCTGGTGGACCAGGAGGTACTTGAGCTCGTCGCGGAAGGCGTCGGCCTCCGACTCGTCGAGGAAGTAGCCGTCGCGCACGCCCCAGTCGCAGATCGTGTCGGTCACCCGATCGATCACCTGGCGCAGCGACGACTCCCGCTCCGGAGTGCCCAACTGACCACGGAAGTACTTCTGGGCGACGATGTTGGTGGCGTTCTGCGACCAGGTGGTGGGGAACTCCACATCCGGCTGGAAGAAGGCGTCGCCCCCCTGCTTGTAGTTCTGGATGCGGGCATCCCTGCGCTCCCACGCGACCGTGTCGTAGGGGTGTTCCCCTGCTCGCGTGAAGTGTCGGCGGATCCCGATCCCTACCTGGTCCGGCGCCATCGCCATGGGGCGACCTCCTGGTCCACTACAGTTCTTGGCCCTTTGCCCTCTCGCTCGCCCTCACCACAACATCTTGTGGTCTTCGAAAGCGGCACCGCGAGATGGAGGGTAATTACAGCATTCGAATTACAGGGTGTCAACTTCAGCACCGGCGCGAAACTGCTGGTCAGAGACCGTTCGCGATTGTTTGCAAATGTGCACGCGTGCACATGCAGAGAGGCACTCCCAGCGACACCCCCAGTTCCTCCCCCGCGCACCGTCGAGACTAGGTGTCGGAGCCGCCCCGGCCCGGCTTGGGGACCGTCGTCTTCTGCAACAGCCCGACCTCGCGCTCGAAATCGGTGACGTCCTCGAAGCCCTTGTAGACGGACGCGAACCGCAGGTAGCTGACCGGGTCGAGGAGCTGGAGCCGGTCCAGGACCGCCCGCCCCACCACCTCGGATCGGAGCTCGGGACCGGCGAGGCGCAGCTGCTCCTCGAGATCGGCGGCCACGGCCTCGATCTCGGCCTCCGAGATGGGCCGGTTCTTGGTCGCCCGGCGGATGCCGGCGGCCACCTTGGCCCGCTCGAAAGGCTCCCGGGTGCCGGAACGCTTGACCACGACCAGGTGGGCCTCCTCCACCCGCTCGAACGTGGTGAAGCGCCGACCGCAGGCGAGGCACTCTCTCCGCCGGCGGATGGCCGAGCCACCGTCCGAGGTGCGCGAGTCGACGACCTTGTCCTCGACGTCGGAGCAGAACGGGCAGCGCATGGAACCACCGTACCGGTGGGGGTGATCCCTCTCAATGCGGGCAGCATCAGCATGGCGGAACGTATGTTTGCACCAAACAGCCATTCGGGATAGGGTCATTTCCAGCCGGGCGTACCGAGGAGGCCCCAATGCAGGACCTGACCCCCCGCCAGCGCCAGATCCTCGAGTTCGTGGACGGCGAGGTCCGCCGGCGGGGCTACCCGCCGAGCGTGCGGGAGATCGGCACCGCCGTCGGTCTCACCTCCACGTCCACCGTGCACGCCCACCTGACCGCCCTGGTGAACAAGGGCTACCTGATCCGCGATCCCACCAAGCCGCGAGCACTCGAGGTCCACTACGACCCGTCCTCCGGCGCCTCCCGCGAACGCCGCCCCGTGCGCCACGTGCCGCTCCTCGGTGAGGTCGCCGCCGGTACGGGCGTCCTCGCCGCCGAGAACGTCGAGGAGGTCCACCCTCTCCCCGCCGACTTCACCGGCGAGGGCACCGTTTTCATGCTCAAGGTGCGCGGCGAGTCGATGATCGAGGCGGGGATCTTGGACGGCGACCACGTCGTCGTCCGCCAGCAGCCCACGGCCGAGAAGGGCGACATCGTGGTGGCCGGCATCCCGGGCGAGGAGGCCACGGTCAAGACCTTCACCCGCAGGGGCGACCGGATCGTGCTGCGCCCGGCCAACGCGGCCATGGACGACCTCGTCTACTCCCCCGACGAGGTCACGATCTTCGGCAAGGTCGTCGCCCTGCTGCGCCGGTACTGACTTGGAGTACGGGGGCACTACCCCACGAGAAACGCGGCCAGCGCCGCGAAGCACGTCTCCAACGACTCGCGGGTGACGTGCTCGCCGGCCGTATGGGAGACCTCGGGGTCGCCGGGGCCGAAGTTCACGGCGGGGACGCCGTGGGCGGAGAAGCGGGCCACGTCCGTCCAGCCGAGTTTCGGGCGGACGGGGAGATTCAGGCGGCCGGCGAACTCGGCCACCAGCGGGTGGGACAGGTTGGGCGGCGCGGCCGGGGAGACCGACGTCAGCTTGACCTCGTCGGCGCCGTCGAGGAGGGCGACGACCTCGGCCTCCGCCTCCTCCACCGACAAGGTCGGGGCGTAACGGCGGTTGACCACGACCGAGCACCGGTCGGGGACGACGTTGCCGGCCACCCCACCGCTCACCTGCACGACCTGCAGGGCCTGGCGGAACAAGAGGCCGTCGAGGACGACCTCGGCCGGGGTGTGGGCGGCCAGCCGAGCCAGGACGGGGGCCGCCTGGTAGACGGCGTTGACGCCCTGCC
>CAZCVW010000287.1:0-4681 GCA_964502185.1 uncultured Burkholderiales bacterium | reverse complement strand
GGGACTCCGGAGGTGCGCGGCCACTAGGCCGTTCTGGCTGGACCGCCTGGCGGAATCTCCCCGCTGCACTGCTACCGATCCCAGGTGGGAGCTGGTCCCGCCCACCGCAGCCCGGACGGTAGATCCGAATTTCACAGCCGCAGTCTCGAGGGGGCCTCTCCGGAGGCCCCCTCGTTTTGTCTGGTTGGGCTCGTGTAGAGGAAGCTGCTGCCATGTCTCGACCCGTCCGCTTCGAGAACCACCGCTACGTGGGGGACAAGCGCTCCCAGACGGTCCACGACCTCGACTCGGCGGCCGACGGTTGCCAGATCGACGAGCTGGTCGCCTCCCAGCGCTTCGCCTCCTTCGGTCCCGACACCCTGCCCGAGGCCCGCAACCGGGGCTACCGCCCGTGCCGCCGCTGCGCGGCGGCGCCTCCTAGCTGAGGCCTCCCGGCAGGGCGTTGGCGAGGCCGTCGCGGCGGGCGGTGAAGGCGACGTCGGACAGCGCGGGCTCGCTCGGCAGGGAGGCCGGGTCGGCCGGTAGCCCGGCCAGGTCCGCGGCCACGGTCAGCGGCTCGACGAGCCGGTGCGCCCGCAGGACGAGCACCACCCTCTCGTCCCCGCCGGGGCTGAGCGCCAGCACCGTTTTCCCGTCGAGGGCGGCGACGCCGTCGGCGTCGAACCGGGCCTGTCCCACCCCGGCCAGCTCCGCCCAGCCTTCGATGCGGACCTGACCGGCCGGAGGCGACTGCGCCCCGGTGGAGAGCTCCTGCGCCATCCGGTAGGCCGGTTTGAGGTCGGCTGCGTCGCCCAGTGGGCAGAGCCAGAAGCGGGTGGCGCCCTCCGGCGGGGCGTCCGGGCGGAGGTCGATAACCTGCTCGCCCTCCAGGAGCGCTCTGGCCACGGGGGCGGGAACGATAAGGGCGGGTGCGGCGGCTGGTCCCATTAACGCGCCAGGATACGGCCACGATGAAAGACACGTTCGAGTCGGACGGCCTCAAGCTCGCCTCCCACTTCACCCGCCCGCCGGGCTTCGCCAAGGTGCCCGGGCTCGTCCTGACCCACGGTTTCCCGACCGGACCCGGGGGCGGACCCAACTCCGCTTCGACGTACCCGGAACTCGCTGAGCGCCTGACCCGGGAGACGGGCTGGGCCGTCCTGACCTTCAACTTCCGGGGGACGGGCGGCTCAGAGGGCGACTTCTCGCTCACGGGATGGCTGTCCGACCTGGGCCACGCCGTCGACATGCTCTCGGAACGGGCCGACGTCGGCGGGGTGTGGCTGGCCGGGTCGAGTACCGGTGGCTCGCTGGCCATCTGCCTGGCCGCGGACGACGAGCGGGTGAGGGGAGTGGCCACGCTGGCCGCCCCCGCTTCCTTCGCCGAGTGGGCGGCCGACCCGGGGCGGCTTCTCACGCATTCGCGGGAGATGGGCATCATCCGCAAGCGCGACTTCCCGCCCGACCCGGCGGCCTGGGGCCGGATGTTCACCGACATCTCGCCCCTGGCCTCGGCGGCCCGCCTGGCGCCCCGGCCGCTCCTGGTCATACACGGGGACCAGGATGACGTCGTCCCGCTGGCCGACGCCCGCGCCCTCTACGAAGCCGCCTACGGCGCCAGCGACCTCCGGGTCGTGGCCGGCGCCGGCCACCGGCTGCGCCACGACCCCCGGGCCGTGGCCCTCCTCATCGGCTACCTGGCGCGCCAGTCGCCCTGATCATCGAGCACGGCCCGCAGTCGCTTCACCATGGCGGCCGGGTCGTCGGCTTCGGTGAGGGCCCGGACGACGACGAAGCGGGTGGCGCCCGCGCCGAGGAGGCCGGGCAGGGTCTCAGGGGTGACGCCGCCGGTCACGAAGAACGGCCAGGGGCTCGTGGCCGCGGCCAGGCGCAGGTAGTCGAGCCCCGTACCGGCCCGTCCCGGCTTGGTCGGGGTTTCCACCACCGGGCCGGCGCTCACGTAGTCGACGGGTTCGGCGGCCGTCGCCTCCAGTTCGGCGGGGGTGTGGGTGGAGAGGCCGACGATGGCGTCGGGGCCGAGGATGGCCCGGGCGACGGTGGCGGGGACGTCGTCCTGGCCGACGTGGACGCCGTCGGCGCCGCAGGCCAGGGCCAGGTCGGGCCGGTCGTTCAACACGAACAGGGCCCCGGCCGACTGGGCCGCCTCCCGGGCCAGTTCGGCCCGGCGGAGCAGGGTCCGGTCCCGGGTAAGCGACTTCTCCCGCAGCTGGACGATGTCGACCCCGGCTTCGACGACCCTGGCGATGAAGCCCGCGAGGTCGGGCCGGTCCGGAGTGCACAGGTAGAGCCGGGCGGCGGCGAGCTTCGCTCGCCGGGGGTCAGCCACCGGCCACCGCCCGCACGAGTTCGATCCGGTCGCCGTCGTCGAGGACGGCGGCTTCCCGGGCCTGGCGGGCCAGGGGCTCGCCGTTGTGCTCGACGGCCGCCACCGACTTCGGGTGCAGCTCGAGGGCGGCCAGCAGATCCGAAACGGTGGAGCGATCCGGCAGTTCGATCGGCCGCCCGTTGGCCCATACGGTGATCATCAGAACCGCAAGATAGCGGGGGCCACGTGTAGCCTCGGGAGCATGAAAGCCCTGGTCCTGGCGGGTGGAGCGGGTACGCGACTCCGGCCGATCACCCACACGAGCGCGAAGCAGTTGGTGCCCCTGGCCAACAAGCCGATCCTCTTCTACGGCCTGGAGGCGATCGCCGAGGCCGGCATCCGCGAGGTCGGGATCGTGGTGGGCGACACCCACGCCGAGATCGCCGCCGCGGTCGGCGACGGGGCCCGTTTCGGGCTGGCGGTCACCTACATCCACCAGGACGCTCCGCTCGGACTCGCCCACGCCGTGCGCATCGCCCGAGAGTTCCTGGCCGAGGAGCCGTTCGTGATGTACCTGGGCGACAACCTGCTCGTGGGTGGGATCACCGGGTTCGTGGACGAGTTCAACACGGAGAAGCCCGATGCTCAGGTCCTGCTGACCAAGGTGGAGCACCCGGAGCACTTCGGGGTGGCCGAACTCGACGCCGAGGGGCGCCTCGTGCGGCTCGTGGAGAAGCCCAAGGACCCGAAGTCCGACCTGGCGCTGGTCGGTGTGTATCTCTTCAACCCCTGCATCCACGAGGCGGTCGCCTCGATCAGCCCGTCGTGGCGGGGGGAGTTGGAGATCACCGACGCCATCCAGCGCCTCGTCGAGGACGGCCGGGTCGTCCGGCCCCACGTCATCGACGGTCCGTGGATCGACACCGGCAAGCTCCAGGATCTCCTCGAGGCCAACCGGATCGTGCTCGAGGCCGTCGAGCGCAACATCGCCGGCACGGTCGACGCCGAGTCCCGCCTGGCCGGCCGGGTCATCATCGAGGAGGGCGCCGAAGTGATCCGCAGCGTGATCCGGGGCCCGGTGGCCATCGCCGCCGGCGCCCGCATCGTGGACTCCTACATCGGCCCGTTCTCCTCCATCGGCCCGGCCTGCTGCGTCATCGACTCGGAGATCGAGCACTCCGTCATGCTCGAAGGTTCCCGGGTGGAGGGTGTCCGGCGCATCCAGGACAGTCTCATCGGGCGGGCGGCCCTCGTGCAGCGGGGCGACACGCAGCCGGTCGCCTACCGGTTCATGCTCTCCGACCACTCCGAAGCCCGGGTGATCTGACTCAGCGGAGCTCGTCACGCCAGTGGTCCAGGATGGCGGCCAGAGTGTCGTCGAAGCTGACGCTGGGAGCCCAGCCGGTGGCAGTGCGCAACTTGGTGTTGTCGCCCACGAGCCGGGGCACCTCGACCGGCCGTACCAGTGCGGGGTCCTGGGCCAGTTCGATGGCGTGGCGGGCCAGCCGGAGCAGATGCTCGGCCACGTCGCCCACGCTGCGGCCGACGCCGGAGCAGACGTTGTAGACCTCGCCGGGGACGCCGCGCTCGACGAGCAGCCGGTAGGCGGCGACCACGTCGGTGACGGCGGTGAAGTCCCGCACCGGTTCCAGCGAGCCCACCGGGATCTGTTTCCGGCCCTCGCGTTCGGCGACGGCGACCCGCCTTGCGAGGCCGGGGATCATGAAGCGCTCGGCCTGGCCCGGGCCGGTGTGGTTGAAGGACCGGACGAGCACGACGGGGAGCCCGTCGCCGAGGAAGGCCTGCAGCCCGAGGTATTCGGCGGCCACCTTGGACGCCCCGTAGGGGCTCAAGGGGCGCAGGGGGGCCTCCTCGTTGATGGGCAGGTCCTCGGGGCGGACGGCGCCGTACTCGTCGGCGCTGCCCACCATCAGTACGCGCTCGGCCCCCGAGGCGCGGGCGGCCTGCAGGATGTTGAGGGCGCCCTCGGCGTTGACGCGGAACACCTCCTGGGGCGCGCCGAAGGAGGCGCCGACGTGGCTCTGGGCGGCGAGGTGGTACACGGCGGCCGGGCGGTGGCGGAGGAACAGGTCGCGCATGGCCGCGGCGTCGGTCACGTCGGCGCCGGAGGCGCGGTCGAGGCCGACGACCTCGTCGCCCGACTCCTCGAGATACCGGACCAGCTCGCGACCGACGAAACCGCCGGCGCCCGTCACCAGTGCCTTCACCGGAGAACCCGGCCTGCGATATAAGTGGTCGGCGCGTCGGCGGCGAGCTTGTAGGCCCACAGGTGCCGGCGGGCGGACGCCTCCCAGGTGTGGCGCTGGGCGACCTCCGGCCCGGCCCGCCGCAACTGCGCCGCGAGGTCGGCGTCGC
>CAZCVW010000286.1:0-4686 GCA_964502185.1 uncultured Burkholderiales bacterium | reverse complement strand
CGCGGATCCGCAGGCATGCGTTCGACCTGTGCGCCCGCATACCGGCGCGGCAGCGCCAGGTGTCCGGGCTGCGCTGGGCCTCGGTTGACGGGGTCGAGGTCACCGCCGAGCTGGGGCCCGACGGCGACGTGGCCGGCCTCGTCGCCGCCCTGGCCGCCGCCGGCGGCGCCATCGACCACATCACCGAGACGGAACCCACCCTGGAGGACGTCTTCGTCGACATCCTGGGCCGGGACCTCCCTACCGAAGAGGACGGCGACGGGCGTTCTGGCGTTCCTCACTCACGCCAATCGCGTGTGAAGAACGCCAGTTCGGACGGAGAGGGATCATGAGCGCCGCGCCACCCGTACCCCACCGCGCCGAGCTGTTCCTGCGGGCCGCCGTCGGGCGGGCCCTGCCCCGGGTGATCGGCATGACCAGGGACAAGTCGTGGATCTTCTACGAGACACTGCTGCCCCTGCTCGGGACGGTCGCCTTCGTCTACGTCTACCGGGCGCTGGGCGCCCCCGAGCGGTTCGTGACCTACGTGGTCATGGGCGGCGCCGCCGTCGCCTTCTGGATGAACGTCATGTGGATGATGGCCGCCCAGTTCTACTGGGAGAAGCGCATGGGCAACCTCGACATCTTCATGATTTCGCCCTGCGGCCTCGCCCCGATCCTGCTCGGCATGTCCGTGGGCGGGATCGTCGGCACGCTCATCCGGGCCGGTGGGGTCGTGGCCGTCGGCGTCACCGTGTTCGACGCCCACTTCGACCTGTCCCGGACCCCCATGCTCGTCGTCGTGTTCCTCCTGTCCCTCGTCGCCCTCTACGGCATGGGCACCGTGCTGGCCAGCCTGTTCCTCTACTGGGGACGGGAGGCGTGGCATACGGTCAACCTGTTCGTCGAGCCCGTCTTCCTGGTATCGGGCGTCTACTTTCCCGTCGACGCCCTGGCCGTCGGCGTCGGGCTGGCCGCCTGCGCCATCCCCCTCACCCTGGCCCTCGACGCCCTCCGCCAGATCCTCGTGGGCGGCGCCCACCCCGAGTTGCTGCCGCTCTCCACCGAGATCGCCATCCTGGCCGCCCTCGGCCTCGCCTACAGCCTCCTGGCCCGCTGGTCGCTGCGGAGCATGGAACGCCTGGCTCGGGCCGAGGGCCGGCTGTCCCGGAGATACTGATGAGCCCAACGATGGCGCGCCTGCTGCGTTCCGCCCGGGTCGGCTTCTGGCTCGGCTGGAAGATCGAATCCAACTGGACCGACCCGCTCCTCTTCTTCATCTATGCCGTGGCCCGGCCGCTGGGCGCCGCCCTCATCCTGGTGGCCATGTTCTTCGCCGTCTCCGGCGGCGAGCGGGGCCCGATCCTCGACTTCTTCGTGGTCGGCTCCGCCTTCTGGCCCTTCGTCCTGGCCGGGGTGCAGGGCCTGGCCATGGCCGTCCTCGAGGACCGGGAGCACTGGCGCATGACCCGGCCCGTCTACACCTCGCCCATCTCGTGGCGGGCCTATCTGATCGGGCGGTCGCTGGCGCTGACGAGTTCCGTGGGCCTGGGCGGCGCGGTGGTCACCCTGGCCACCGGCCTCGTGTTCCTCGGCGTGCGCTTCGACGCCGGCCCCGGCGACGCCCTCTACGCGACCCTCGCCCTCGGCCTCGGCCTCCTGGCCGTCCTGGCCATCGGGCTGCTGGCCGTGGCCTACTCGCTGTGCGTCTCCGGCGAGGCCTGGCGCATGCCCGACGCCGTCTCCGCCGCCCTCTACCTCGTGTCCGGCGCCGTCTTCCCCGTCACCGTCCTGCCCGGCGCCCTCCAGGCCGTCGCCCGGGCCATGCCCCTGACCTGGTGGCTGGAAGCGCTGCGGCGGGCCCTGCTGGGCGGCGGCGCCCGGGTGTCGTTCCCCACCCTCTCCGACGCCGAGGTCCTCGGCCTCCTGGCCCTGTCGTCCGGCCTGGCGCTGGCCCTGGCCTTCGGCGCCTTCAGCGCCGCCGAACGCCGGGCCCGGCGGCTCGGACTGCTCGACCGGGAGAGTGGGTTCTAGAGAGCGGGCAGACCGGAGCTCGAGGAGACAGACGTTCTCCTCCCGACGGTCTCCACCAAAGGGACTTCTCCGCGACCGGAATCCGGACAACCCGGCCGGATCGCCCGAAGTTGCCGCGTCCCCCGGAGGAGCCTGCAACGGGGCTCCGAACTTCTTCCCCCACAAGCAGTCTTCGACAACCGCGACCGCCAACCCCCGGTGGGTGGCGCGGCTCAGTCGTTCTGAGCGAATGGAGCGGTTCTCTTGCGGGCGCGCACTCGGCGGTCCCTGTCCCTGTTGTTCCTGCTGGGCGTTTCGCTGGTGCTCGGCGCGTTCACGATGTCGGGCCGTTCGGGCGCCGTCGACATCGACGCCGACGTGGTCTTCGGCAATTTCGAGCAGGGCGGGAACCAGGTAAATGGCGACTTCGGAGCCGGGTTCATCGACTGGGAGAACGTGGTCGGGACGACGACCGTCAAGACCGACGACGGTTTCGGCTACACGGGCACCACCGACGAGTCCAGCGCCGGTACGTGGAACTGCGCTGCCGGCGGCAACACCCCGCCGCGCACCAACCTGCTACGCGGCTACATCAACGCCATCCGGATCTTCGGCGGCGAGTACTTCATCGACCTGGCCTGGGTCCGGGACGGAAACGACGACGGCAGCGGCGCCGACGAGTTGGCCCACGTCGCTTTTGAGTACAACCAGGCGGTTCAGACCGAACCCACCCTGCCCGGCCCGTGTGGGATCACGCGGACGGTCGGTGACCTCCTCGTCACCTACGAGCTCGACGCCAATGTGGGGGGATCCCCTTCGGCCGACACCGGCCTGTGGTGGTGGACGGGTAGCGCCTGGTCGCCCACCGACCCCAACCCGGACGCCGGCGACGAAGCCATCGGCGGCGTCAACGACGACGACGGGACGATCACGGACTACCCGGTCGGCGGCACGATTGCCCCGAACCGCTTCGGCGAGGTCACCATCAACCTGAGTCAGGCCCTCGACATCGAGGGGGCGTGCCGGGTGGCCGGAACGGTCAACCTCAGGTCCCGGACCGGCAACGGCTTCGCCAACCCGGCCATCGACCGAGTGCCCAGCACCCAGGTGGGGCGCAACAACTGCCCCACCCCCACGCTGGCCACGACGCCCAACCCAGGGACGGCCACGGTGGGGGCCACGCTCAACGACTCGGCCGCCCTCAGCGGCGGCAACAGCCCAACGGGCACGATCGTTTTCAACCTCTTCGCCCCATCGAACCCGACCTGCGCCGGTACCCCCGCTTACACCCAGACGGTGCCGGTGGCGGGCAACGCCACCTACGCCACCAGTCCCGGGTTCGCCTCGAACGCCACCGGGACATGGCGCTGGACGGCGGCGTACTCGGGTGACGCCAACAACAACCCGGCCACCAGCGGCTGTAACGCCGAGCCCGTCACCGTCAACGCCGCCAGCCCGACGCTCGTCACCACCCCCAACCCGGCGACCGCCACGGTCGGCGCCACCCTCAACGACTCCGCCGTCCTGGCCGGCGGGTTCAACCCGACCGGCACCGTCACCTTCCGGCTCTTCGCCCCGTCTGACCCGACCTGCGCAGGCACCCCGGCCTACACCCAGACGGTGACGGTCACCGGCAACGGCACCTATGTCACCACGCCCGGCTCGTTGGCCAACTTGGTGGGGACGTGGCGCTGGACCGCCGCCTACTCCGGGAACGCCAACAACGCTGCGGCAACGAGCGGCTGCAACGCCGAGCTCGTCACCGTCAACGCCGCCAGCCCGACGCTCGTCACCACCCCCAACCCCTCGAGCGCCACGGTCGGCGCCACCCTCAACGACTCCGCCGTCCTGGCCGGCGGGTTCAACCCGACCGGCACCGTCACCTTCCGGCTCTTCGCCCCGTCTGACCCGACCTGCGCCGGTACCCCCGCTTACACCCAGACGATCCCCGTCGCCGGGAACGCCAGCTACACCACCAGCCCCGGCTTCGCCTCCGACGCGGCGGGGACCTGGCGGTGGACCGCCGCCTACTCGGGTGACACCAACAACGTCGCGGCCACCAGCGGCTGCGACGCCGAACAGGTCACCATCAACCCGGCGGCCCCGACGTTGGTCACCACCCCCGACCCCACAACCGCGACCGTCGCCGACACCCTCAACGACTCCGGCGCCCTCGCCGGGGGGTTCAACCCCACGGGCAGCATCGTCTTCAACCTGTTCGCGCCGGCCGACCCCACCTGCGCCGCCAGCCCCGCCTACACCCAGACCGTCCCCGTCGCCGGGAACGCCAGCTACACCACCACACCCGGCTTCGCCTCCGACGCGGCGGGCACCTGGCGGTGGACCGCCGCCTACTCCGGTGACACCAACAACGACCCCGCCACCAGCGGCTGCGACGCCGAACAGGTCACCATCAACCCGGCCAGCCCAACGTTGGCCACCACCCCCGACCCCTTGACAGCCACCGTCGGCGCCACCCTCAACGACACGGCAGTCCTCGCCGGAGCCTTCAACCCCACCGGGACCATCGTCTTCAACCTGTTCGCCCCGGCCGACCCGACCTGCGCCGCCAGCCCCGCCTACACCCAGACCGTCTCCGTCGCCGGCAACGGCACCTACACCACCAGCCCCGGCTTTGGCTCCGACGCGGCCGGGACCTGGCGGTGGACCGCCGCCTACTCCGGTGACACCAAC